>JBDSOU010000224.1:0-26812 GCA_039914625.1 Bacteroidia bacterium
ATCGGAACAACCGATAATGTAAATTTTAAAATCCGCACAAAAAATAATGTGCGCATGACCATTACCGCAGGCGGTAATGTGGGCATTGGAACCTCAGCGCCAGCTTCTAAACTTGATGTTAAGGGAATCATAACGGGATTCGACAGCTATTTTGGAAAGAACTATCCCATAAGTGCAGGAACAAGTGGAGCCAGTTACAGCAGCGTGGGTTATGGACTTACATTTACCGACACCACCGCAAATTATCGCTATCGTATAAATGGCGATTTCTCCTCGATGCTCAGTTTCAGATCAGGAGGATTTGATTTTAATACTGCGCCATTCGGCACTGTCGGATCGGTAATACCCTATTCTACTGCAATGGTAATACTCCAAAATGGTAATGTTGGCATCGGAATATCCGCACCTTCTACTAAATTATATGTTAAGGGTATTCCTTCTTCACCGGCTGCTCCTGTTGTCCTTATTGAAAACCCAGGCAATTCATCTTTCTCCCACGGAGTGTTTATAAACGCAGGTAGTAACACAGCCAGCGGTGCAACTTTCGTCCTTTTTGGAAGACCCGATGGAACAAATATCGGGTCTATACGTCAAAATAGTGCAACCGCTGTTGGCTATTTCACCACATCCGACAAGCGATTAAAAAATATTATCGGAACATCGCAAAGGGGACTATCAGATTTAATGAAAATAAATATTTACGATTATACCTTTAAAACAGATCCGCAAAAACAAGTGCTTACCGGTTTCATGGCGCAGGAACTGTATGATGTATTTCCGCAATCGGTAAGCAAACCAAGAGAAAATAATGAACCGGCAGAAAAAAATCCATGGATGGTGGATTATGGCAGTGTAACTCCTTTAATAATCAGGTCTGTTCAGGAGCAGCAACAAATTATTAATGACTTGCAAAAACAAAATGCAGAGATGAAATCCCGTTTGGATAAATTTGAAAATGCTTTAGAACTGCAAACACAAAAATCAAAAACTATTTCTTCTGAAATAAATAATGAATTTCAAATTATTCCAAATCCAGCAACAGGATCAATAAGCATTCATTTTGAAAATGCATCCTCAAAAGGAATGCAATTAATAATTTTTGATGCACAGGGTAAAACAGTAAAATCTGTCCCGGTAAACGGAAGTGAAACTCAAATTAGCATCAGTGAATTTGCAAACGGAAATTATTTTGTTCAATTGCTGGAAGGAAATATTTTGTTAAGAGTACAAAAAATGACGGTAAATAAATAAAATACAAGAATTGCAAAATGGCAAATAAATAAAAATCTAAAAATAATTCCCATGAAAAAAATTATTCTTCTCGCAGCCATCTGTGCACTATGCACACAGGCACACAGCCAATGGTCGCTCACCGGAAATGCAGGAACAAATACTACAACCAACTTTATTGGAACCACTGATAAAAAAGCACTTAAAATACGGACCAATAATGCTGTACGCATGACCATAAATTCCTCCGGAAAAGTGGGTATCGGAATTACTGCACCTGTTTTTAAATTAGATGTAAAAGGCGGAAGCATCAACACCGATTCGGTATATAGGATTGGAGGTAATACAGTGTTATCGGTAAAAGGATTATTTAACACTTTTATCGGGATTAGTAGTGGTGTTTCCAACACTTCCGGAAGTTCCAATACCGCTGCCGGAGTTGCCGCCCTCGCTAACAATACCATCGGGTTGGCTAATACGGCCAATGGAATGTACGCACTTTTTTCCAACACTTCAGGGAACGACAATACAGCCACCGGGCGAAGAGCGCTTTATAATAACACAACAGGAATCTCCAATACTGCAATCGGAGTGGAGGCGCTTTATTCCAACACAACCGGAAACTACAATACCGCCAATGGATATTTTGCGCTTTATAACACCACCACAGGATTCAACAATACGGCAATCGGAGTGGAGGCGCTTTATTCAAACTCCTCGGGCAATGAGAATACAGCGAATGGATACAAGGCACTTTATTCCAACACCGATGGTTATTACAATACAGCAGTTGGAAATTTTGCTCTTTATTTGAATACCGGTTCTGGTAACACCGCCTATGGCAGGAGTGCACTTGCTTCCAATACTACCGGAACTAACAATACTGGAACCGGGCTACAGGCGCTATACTTTAATACCACTGGTGTAAATAATGCGGCCTATGGTATGTTATCTCTTTATTACAACACTACAGGTAATTTCAATACCGCTATTGGTTACCAGGCACTCATTCACAACACCACAGGCCATTACAACACCGGCATTGGGTATGGTGCCGGACCTTTTTCCGGATTTAGTCCTTCCAATTTTACTGCTTTGGGTAACACTGCCGGAGCTGTAGGAAGTAGCAGCAACGAAATGGAAATAGGAAATACCAGTGTAAGCTGGATAGGCGGGCAATCGGGATTTTTCAACTACAGCGATAAGCGGATAAAAGATAATATTCAAAGCAATGTTCCGGGGTTATCGTTTATCACTAAGCTCAACCCGGTTACTTACAATCTAAATATTCACAGGCAAAATGAACTATGCGGCATCAGCGATACTGCCCAATGGGAAGGTAAATATGATATTGAAAAAATTACCCAAACAGGTTTTTTAGCACAGGAAGTAGAACAGGCAGCCAAAGAAAATAATTATGATTTTAATGGTGTGCGGGCTCCTCATGGTAACGGTAAGCTTTACAGCATACAATATGCTTCGTTTGTGGTGCCACTCGTAAAAGCTGTGCAGGAGCTGAATACGGAAAACGAAAATTTGAAGTCAGAACTTGAAATGATAAAGTCAGTTCTTTCAGATGAGCAACAGCAAAAATTGAAAAGCCTGCTTGATGGAAAGTCTGCCTCAAAAGCATCAGAGGGGCTTGAACAAAATTATCCCAATCCATTCAACACACAAACAGAAATAAAATTCCGGTTACCTGGAAAATACAGCACAGCGCAATTAATATTTACTGATGCTAACGGTAAACAGATACGAACTTATGATGTTCAAAAATCCTTATCCGTAATTATAAATGCATCTGAACTTTCTGCCGGAACATATTCCTACGCGCTAATTATTGACGGAGTAACTATTGATTCAAAACAAATGATTCTTACTAGATAATCAAAATCAATACTATCATGAAAAAAACAATTCTACTCGCAGCCATCTGTGCTATATGCACACAGGCGCACAGCCAATGGTCTCTTACCGGTAATGCCGGAACTAATAGTTCTACAAACTTTATCGGCACCACGGATAATGCAAACTTTAAGATACGTACAAAAAATAATGTAAGAATCACCGTTACTGCCGCAGGAAAAGTAGGAATTGGCACTACAGCACCCACTTTTAAATTAGATGTAAAGGCCGGAGGCATCAATACAGATTCAGCTTACTTTATTGATGGAAACAGGGTTTTGTGGACTGATAATAATGTGAACACGTTTGTAGGTATTAACAGCGGTACTGCAATCACAACAGGAGGCGGAAATACGGGCTGCGGAGTCGCGTCCCTCAGTAGTGTTACCACAGGACTTTCGAATATTGGTGTGGGATATTTCGCACTTTCAGGAACAACAGTTGGCAGCTACAATACAGCTATGGGAAGAAGCGCCATGGCTGTTAACACAACTGCGAGTCAAAATACGGCTATTGGTTTTTATGCCCTTTCCGGTCAAAGCTATCTCAACGGTGGTGTGGAGTGGAACTCTGATAATGTTGCTGTAGGTTTCAGATCGTTATCTACGAACATTTCAACCGCAATCAGTAACGGGGTTCGCAATACGGCAATCGGATCTCAATCGCTTTTCAGCAACAGCACCGGTTTTGAAAATACAGCGTCAGGTTTCCAGGCTTTATATAATAATACGCTTGGAAATTTTAATACTGCGGCAGGAACTGCATCCTTATATTCTAATACACTTGGCTCATGGAATACAGCCTTTGGAGAAACCGCTTTGTATAATAATACAACAGCAGGAGCAAATGTTGCCATAGGAGGAAGCGCATTGCTGCTACAGTCATATACCAATGCAAATACTCCATGGGACAGCTATAATACTGCCGTGGGCTACCAGGCGCTTTTTTCCAATCAGCCGACTGCCAACGTGAACGGAGTGAGGAATACTGCTGTAGGCTTTTCTGCTTTACGTTCAAACACCACCGGCTATGCAAATACTTCACTCGGTGATTCATCCGCCTTTTTCAACACTATCGGGAGACAGGTAACAGCCATAGGTGCAGGAGCGCTCCGCGCCAATACTACCGGAATAAGTAATACAGCAGTAGGGTATCATGCATTTTATACCGGGAATTTTTCTGAATCCAGCGCGTTAGGATACAATACAGAAATCACTGCAAACTTCCAGGTTCGCCTGGGATCTACATCTGTCACCAGCATAGGGGGATTTGCAGGCTGGAGCAATGTCAGCGATGGACGTTACAAAAAGAATGTTCAGGAAAATGTGAAAGGTTTGGATCTGATCAACAAGCTTCGGCCCGTTACATACATGCTTGATGTAACCGGCATTAACCGTTTCCTGCAAATTCCTGAAAGCGGCTATGATAAAAATGCTGCTGCCGCAAAAGAAAAAATTATTTACAGCGGGTTCATTGCGCAGGAAGTGGAAAAAGCCGCGCACGAAATTGGCTATGACTTCAGCGCAGTGGACGCGCCAAAAAATGAAAATGATCTGTATGCATTACGTTATGCCGACTTTGTAGTTCCTTTAGTTAAAGCAGTTCAGGAATTAGATAAAAAGAACGAAGATCTCTCAAACCTAAATGCCGAACTTATAAAACGCATTGAGGCGCTGGAGCAAAAAAACTCAAATCAAAATAAAACAGCAACAGAGCAAACAGGCTCCGGTATCGGGCAAAACCAGCCCAATCCTGTTGCGGGTGAAACCATCATTCCTTACACCCTTCCTACGAAATTCTCTTCTGCAGCCATACAGGTTACCGATGGGGAAGGACATATAGTAAAAGTACAAACTATTTCTCAACCCGGAAACGGTACATTCATCATTCATGCTGGCGAACTTGCAGCAGGTAACTATCAATACACTTTAATCATTGATGGAAAAAATACGGGGTCAAGGCAAATGATTATTGCAAAATAAATATTGTAAACCCGCTTAAGTTTTTAGGATTTGGCAGGAGAGAATATTATTTTTTAGCTATGAATAAACAGCGCAAAGTCCAAAAACCGAGATTCTGCATAAAAAAAAGAAAACCGCGACCCGGTCTGGAAAAAAAATCTTTACACTTCTTTCAAATTTTCTTCTAATTCTTCTTCTAATTCCTTTAAAGTTTTATCAATGCTGATTTTTTCTCCGTTAAGCTTCTTACGTAACACTTCCTTCAAAGCATCTCGCTAAGGATTGATAATCGAATTTTCTTTTTCCATTTTCTGTGTCATAAAATTAATATTATTTTCTTTTGACACAGTTTAATATACACTCTCTGAAACCCATTTTGTCAACCTTTTCATTTTTTTATTTCTCTGTAAAAAATTGCTTGATTCTATTGCACACTGAGTACATTTAGATTTTTTCATTTGGAATAAGTGTTTTTTGAAAAAATCATGTAGGTTTGACAAATATTAAATCGCTGTAACTGATGTCAAAGACAAAGCTTATGAAACCAGCAGCATTTCCCATTCCTGCAAAACCCAAAATCACTTTTTTTCAAAAGTCTGAAACATGGCTGGCAGGCAAACAGAAGATGATTCTTGTTTTAATCGTTTCTTTTTCGGTTTTATTTCGCATTGTTTATTTTGTTCAGCTCAATAGCGGTCCCTGTATCTGGCAGCATCGGTATGAAGAGAGTGATATGTATTTTTATGATCAATGGGCAAAGATTATTGAACGTGGAGATTGGTTATCGAATTGTTCGTTTCATCAGTACCAGGCAGGACACAAATGGATTGCAGAATATTATTTTAAAACGCATCCCGGAGAAGTTGCTGAATTACACAAGCAATTGGGAAAAGATAAATCGCCTGATGCGTTAGGGAAATTATTATGGAGTCGGTGGGATGGAGGCAAAATTTATCATCAGGACCCGCTGTATATTTATTTTGTTGCAATCGTTTATAAGATTTTTGGAGAAGATGTGCGTTATGTTTTTTTTTTACAAATGATCATTGGCATTTTATCAATCCTGCTTATATATATTATTACAAGAAAATATTTTGGAAATGTTGCGGCAGCCGTTTCGGGTCTTATGGCGGCTTGCTGCGGACCGCTTATGTTTTATGAACTGACACTGGTGCGTGAATCCATTATTGTTTTTGCAGGATTGCTTTTGGTTTATTTATTGGATAGAACATTTCATAAAGTTTCGGTAAAAAACCTTTTTATACTGGGCATAGTGATTGCGCTTTGCATGTTGCTAAAATCAACTTTCAGCTTGTTTTTTTTTCTTTCAATTTTATTGTTGTTTGTTCATTTCAGAAAAGATTTAATGCAATTTGCCGGGTATGCAGCAGTTCTTTTAGCCGGAGCATTGATTGCTTATGTGCCGTTAATAACCAGGAATTCAATAGTAGGGGTGCCGTTTCTCAGTCAGAATTGTGTAGGAGCTATTTCGGTAATTGCCTCCAACGATGTTAATTATAATCCCGAAGAAAGTTATGCTTTGAACCTTAAAAACACTACAGAAATATTAGTGAAAACTAATGGCAAAACATTACCATCTTTAATCGAGTCCATCAAAACGCATCCTGATGCATTCAGCTTCTTTAATTTGCTTTTTAAAAAATTTAAACTTGTATTTCACTGGTATGAATTTCCGAACAACAAAAATTTTTATTATTATCGTTTACACGCGCCTGTATTGCAGTTCACTTTTATCAACATACTGTTTATAGTTCCGCTTGCAATTACAGGAATTATTATTGCAATCATTCAGCGGAAAAAAATATGGTCTTTGTATTTGCTCATGCTTTTGCATTTATTTCTGCTGGTATTTTTTATTGTGCTGTCGCGATACCGTATTCCGTTAGAAGCAGCCATGATTCCCTTTGCAGGATTTGCTATTGCCGAAATCATAAAAACAATTCAGTCAAATACTAAATACGCGCTTATGATGATTAGCGGAATAATTTTAACAGCTTTTTTTGTAGGCCGACCTTTACCCTCAAATATTACTCTTATACGCGGAATGGATTTTCAGCAACCATATAATTTTTACTACAAGCAGATCATTGATGATGATCTGAAAAGAAGAGATGCAAAAGCTGGTTTGGCAACGATGACTGAATTTATGAGTTTTGAGCCGGATGATGTAAAACGGCTTAACCGAAACAGTGTTGTGCTAAATAACTATCAGCAAATACTAACTATGGTGTACGCAGCATTTCATGGCATTTATGCAAACCTGTATTCAAGCACAGGTGATTCGGAAAAAGCAAAAGAAGAAGGCGATCGCGCTGCTGAATTGCAGGAACTCATGACGCTTAATGATAATTCAGGTTCGCTCGAAAGTCTTGTTAACAAAGCCCGCCTGTTAACCGATGATCAGAAAGCAGGCAGCTACCGTAATGTTGCTGATGCGGCAACAGGTGAAATAAAATTAAATCCCAATAATACAGATGCTTATCATTATTTGAACGAAGCGTATGACAATCTGCAAAAACCTGATTCATGTATTATTGTTTTACAGCAACTGTTAAAAACAAATGCAGCAGATTACTATGCGTGTTTTCAGCTCGGCACTATTTACGGACGATTTAAAAATGATTTCAATAATGCTATACTATATCTTGAAAAAGCAAAAGCCGTTAACCCTAAAAGTACTGAAGTATATCTGAACCTTGGTATCGTTTACGGCATTACAAAGCAGAATGACAAAGCTCTTGAAATGATGAAAATAGCTGCAACTCTTGATCCCGGCAATAAAAATAACCTGCACAATCTCGAAATGCTTTTACGTGAAACAGGAAAGATTATTGAAGCGGATGAAGTGAAAAATAAAATGAATTCGATTCAATAAATAATTCCGTATCGGCATTAATCCATTTTAGGTATGGACTAATTTGATGTAAGTAATGATATAACAAAGAAGGAATCAATTTATTTTCCTGATCCAGATGCTGCCTCCCCTGTTTAATAAACATTTGGGCATATTTTCTTTGAACCAGTCTTCATGAAAATATTCCAAATAAGTATTGAACAGTTCAACTTTGAAATCGGGATTATGCATCAGGAACGCTTTCAGCAGGTAGGTTTCGTTCCATCCGAAACCGCTCCATCCCAGCACCCAGTGCTCAGGATATTCAAAGGGATAAAAAATATCATGGAAATGAATGAGCACTCCTTTATTAAGGCGGGGTAAAATATCAAATATGGCGCGGTTCACATCGCTGCCTGCTTTTGAAATATGAGTGGAATCAATAAAGAGTATATCGTTTTCGCCCAGTTGTGAAAATGTTTCCAATGGAATGCTCTGGATAGTTTTTTCGTGAATGGTAGTATTTTCTTTGTCCTGTGTGCTCATGAGGGAATATAACCTGTCAGGATACGGTTCAACAAAAGTGATTTTAATAGAACCGTTAAAAAACTGGTCGTTGGTATCTAACATCACAGCAGAAGAAAAGCCCGAACCCACTTCAATAATATTTCTCGGTTTGAAGTGCCTGATCGTATTATAAAGGAACAGCGCATCGGAATAACTGTAATATTCATTTTTAAAATAATAACGGGTTCCTTCGGTTTTATGTTCGGGGAACCGGTTTTCATCATAGCACGATTTCATCTGCTTCAGCGTAGCCATTTGACCTGCATCATTCAAGTCAATGCCTTTGATTTCTTTTGGAATATTAAATACTTCTTTCTTTCTTGATTTAATGTCATTCTTGTTTACAATAGGGCTGTAAAAATGTCCCGGGGGAAAATCCATAACGGACACACGAATGAGTTTAACAAGATCAATTCTTCTTTTGATAGCCGGAATAATTTTTTTCATCATTTAAAGCAATTGGATTTTTTTTAACGAGAGCAAAAATATGTTTTTAAACAGTGGATAATAAATAACCCGGAATAAATCTATACCGGGAATCTTTATGAGAAAAATTTATACGTTTAGATAAGAGAATAGTTACCCTCGCAAAAGGATAAGGGGAGTTTACCTTGTGTTTTATGTCATCAACAATGTTCGTTCAATTTACTATTTTCCGAAGTCAAGATTGACAGGCTCTTTATTTTCCTTTCGCCCGGTTGTTGAAATTGTGGAGTCAACAATTTCAAAATTTATATTGTCAAACCAGAGTTGTCCTGTGCCTGAAAGCACTGCACCATAAGCAAGTTTTGAAGCGTTGAGCGGAACATCTAAGACAATTTCATACTTCTTCCACTCCGAGGTGGCTGTAATTGGTCTGTCATTCATATTGTCAAATGCAAGTGATTTTTTTGAATTTTCCTGGTCAACTCTGAACCAAAGCCCCGCTTTTTCCTTTACATCTTTTGATTTCACAAATCCGGTCATACGGACTCTTTGCCCGAGATAGTTTTGAGGCGAACTGGTTTGCATTAAAGTTCCGAAACCGTCAATCTTTTTATCAATGGACTTAATGGTAGCTGCGTTCTTACCATCTGGTCCTGCACCTTTGTCAATACCCATGTCATAGCTTTTGGGTTTGCTGCCTGCTTTGAACCAACCTTCCGGCAGTTCAAAAAAAACAAGTGTTGCGGTCATTCCAAATAATAACACGCTTGAGATAATTTTTTTCGTTGTTATCATTTTGTTTGATTTTGTTAATTGGTGATGCCACCGTTCGCTTACTATTCACCTATCCGATCCGTCATCCGGAAAGCCTTTTTTTATTTTATTTAATAACCGACTGTCTCTATAAATTTAATAACTCCGATTTTTGACAATGCGTATTTCAGAATAATAAATACTCAATATTATCGAATTAAAAGCTTGTACCCGGTGCCTAAAGAATATTTTTTTGAATCAGCATCCAGCATAACATATCCGGGAGCTACAAATTCGTATTCGCAGATGCCAGTTTATCCTTACCCTCTTAATTTGCATATTTTCTAACCTTCAGATTCCATTTTTTGGAATTAATAATTTGTTATGATACTTTTGTGATGATTTTATCAGGAATTAAGTTTCGATAAATCAAATCATATTTTCATTAACTTTTAAAAACAAATCCTATGTCCTTCATCAAAGAATTTAAAGAATTTGCCGTAAAAGGCAATGTAATGGACCTTGCAGTAGGCGTAATTATCGGGGGTGCATTTGGAAAAATAATCGGATCATTAGTGGATAATATTCTGATGCCGATCATCGGAATACTGCTCCAAGGGGTAAACTTCCAGGCTCTCATGATAAAGGTTGGCGATGCCGAAATTAAATATGGCATGTTTATCAGTTCGATTATTGATTTTATCATCATTGCATTGGTATTATTCTTAATAATAAAAGGAATGAACAATATAAGGAAAAAAGAAGCAGCAACCCCGGCAGCACCTCCTGCACCTTCCAATGAAGAAAAGCTCCTTATGGAAATTCGTGACTTGTTGAAGAAATAAAATATTGGAGAAGGGCTAAGCTTTTTTTTTAGCTTTTATAACAAATTTTTTGAAATTCATATTGAAAACAATTTCTATTATTAAAATAATATATCCGCTATATGAAAAAAAATATTCTCACACTATTGCTCATTTCAGTTTTTGGATTGAACCTGAACGCACAGACTACTGCAACAACAACCGATACCATCTGGAGAACCACACTCCTGGCAGGTCTGAACCTGAACCAGCTTTCATTCACTAACTGGTCAGCAGGGGGAGAAAATTCTTTTTCAGGCAATGCACTGTTATCTTATACTGCAAAATATAAAAAAGGAAGATGGGGGTGGGACAATGTTTTGGATTTTGCTATCGGGGCTACCAAAACCGGCAGTGATGACCTCAGGAAATCAGATGATAAAATTGATATCAATTCAAAGTTAGGGTATAATTTTAATAAGAACTTTTACCTTTCTTATTTACTTGGATTTAAATCACAATTTACCGAGGGTTTTCTTTATGAAGGTGATAACAGGGCAAGGATATCAAATTTTCTTGCCCCGGGTTATGTGCTGAATGCAGTGGGAGTAGATTGGAAAGCCAATGATGATGTATCCATTTTTATTTCTCCTGCAACATTAAAAACAACAATTGTACAGGATGATGAATTGTCTGCAGCAGGGCAATTCGGAGTTGATCCTGGCGAGAAAATACGAAATGAGTTGGGAGCATATTTTATATTGAGGTACAAGCATACCGTTATGGAGAATGTTGACTTCAGCACTAAACTCGAATTGTTTTCAAGTTACACCAATAATCCTCAGAATATTGATGTAAACTGGGAAGTATTATTGTCTTTTAAAGTCAATAAATATATAAACGCCTTGCTTCAGACACAACTTATTTATGATGATGATGTAGTTGTTCCCAAAGGCAAAGAGAACCCACGTCCGGGAATAGGCACTCAGTTTAAAGAAGTATTCGGAATCGGATTTTCTTACAAGTTTGAAGGGGCTGCCGTAAAATAAGAAGTCAGTAAGCAGCAATTAGTCCGGAGTAAGATTCACTTTCGGGATGTAAACAACAAAAAAATAGCTTCTCAAATACTGAAGCATACTCCATGCTGGCATTATATTCTCTTTTGTCAACGAAAATAATTTTTTTCTGCCATCGTGTTCCGCGCACCAGATGTAATCAAAAGAAAAGGCTCAGCCCAATGTAATTGCTGTATTGATAAATTTGGGTATTTCCCTTTGCTTAGTTGCCTGTTCAAAAGAATAGGCCATGCTTAAAAGCTCCGGTTCTTTATAAGCTCCCGATATGAACGAAAAACCAACGGGTAGTTCATGCACCTTGCCCATCGGAACTGTAATATGGGGATAGCCCGCCATTGCAGCAGGAGAACCCATGTAAAATCCGGTGTCATAGTCGCCATTCACAAGGTCAATGCAGCAAGGCAGCCCGATGGTGGTTCCTGCAAGGGCATCCAATTGGTTTTGCAGCATGAGGTCGTCAATAATTTTACGTGTACTCAGTGATTTTGACAAAGCATCAGTATATTCTTTGCTGTCAAGTCCGGCTTTTGCTTCACAGCTTTCCAGTATATCCTGCTTAAAATACGGCATCGCCTTAGATTCATTTGCTTTGTTGAATTCAATGACTGCTGCAAGTGATTTTACTTTTGTGTTTACATTAGAAAGATAACGGTTAAGCCCGTCTTTAAATTCATATTTCAGAACAAGCAGTTCTGCATCTCCCAATCCTTTAGTGAGGGCTGAAAGTTCTACTTCAATCACTATAGTTCCCTGGCTTTTCAGCACGTTTATAGCCTGTTTGTATAGAGCCACTATATATTCATTGCCATCCAAAAAAGATTTTTCAATGCCAATTCTTTTTCCTTTCAAAGCATCAGCATGTAAAAATTTAGTGTAGTCTTTCTGAGATATTACTCTGCCTTGATTGGTCGCTGCATCTGAAGGATCAATACCAGCTAACACTCCCAGTAATATCGCTGCATCTTTCACGGTGCGTGCCATTGGTCCTGCAGTATCCTGCGTGGCAGAAATAGGAATGATCCCGCTCCGGCTCAATAACCCCACGGTTGGTTTGATTCCCACAATGCCGCACATGGAAGACGGAGCTGTTATTGATCCGTCAGTTTCGGTACCGATAGCAACTGCACACAGGTTGGCAGCAACCGCAGCACCCGAACCGGAGCTGGAGCCGCAGGGATTGCGATCAAGCACACAGGGATTTTTTGTCTGTCCGCCCCTGCTGCTCCAGCCGCTTGCCGATCTTGATGATCTGAAATTTGCCCACTCGCTCAGGTTGGTTTTTCCAAGCAGCACTGCTCCTGCTTCTCTTAATAATTTTACAATATGCGCGTCCTGTGAAGCAATGTGTCCTGATAATGCAAGCGACCCTGCTGTGGTCATCATTTTGTCGCCTGTGTTAATATTATCTTTTATCAAAACAGGAATGCCGTGCAAAGGACCTTTAACTTTACCTGCTTTGCGTTCACTGTCCGCTTTATCCGCAATAGCAAGTGCATCAGGATTTAATTCTATTACCGAATTAATTGCAGGCCCTTTTTTATCTATCGCATCAATACGCTTCAAATACATTTCTGTAATGGAACGCGATGTATATTCACCACTTTGCATTTTTTGCTGAAGCTGGTCAATAGTCATTTCATTTAATGCAAAAGTATCCGGTGGCTGCTTTGTTGTTTCTTCGGAAAGTGACTTACCCGTGCCGGCAAATGTATTTCCCCCTGCAACCGCAGACGTTATTACCAGGCCGGCAACAGAACTGTTTTTAATAAATTTTCTTCTATTCATTTTATTGGACTTTAATTCAATATCCGAAGATAGTTTACTTACTGTTTGAAACAATTTAATTTCATACATTTCTATTTGCAGCCTCGTTTCTTCAAAGTCAAATTCACTTTCTATTTTACGCAAAATCTCCTCGTTGGCCTAACCGTTTCGGTGAAATTGCTTTATTTGATTTCCGCTCAAGAGCAAATAAACCATTCTGCATTTTTGAAAACTCATTAAATACATTTCCGGGCAGTACAGTGCCTTTTCCGAAATAGTTAGCCGGTAATTCTGTTTTCTGGAGCCGGTTGTATTTTACTTCATATTTGCTTTTAATATTGTTCAGCAATTCTTCTGCAGCCAATGAAAGCAGTGTTCCGGAAAAAGAAATACTGTGCTTTCGAAAAGCGCTAATGATTTTTCAAAGTTGTTCTTAAAAATAAGCTTTTTATTATAAACGCAAATGCAATCACCAGCAGACAGCCGATTACATTAAGCCAGAGAAAGGCGGTGACATTATACCACCATAGCACTATTATAATGACCTCTGTAATAAGCGCTGCGTAAAAAGTTGCAGAGCCGGTAATGCTTTTAAAATAAAATGCAACTAAAAATATTCCGAGAATAGTTCCGTAAAAAAGAGAGCCGATTATATTTACCGCTTCCAGGAGGTTGCCCATCCTACTTGCATATAAGCCGCTGATAATGCAAAATATTCCCCACCCGACAGTCACCCAGCGCGAGTAGGAAAGATATTTTTTAGCAGATCCTGTTTTATTGATCGAACGCATGTAAATATCCACCGTTGTTGTAGAAGCCAGTGAGTTTAATCCTGCAGAAAGTGAACCCATAGAAGCCAGGAAAATAACAGCTACAAGCAACCCGACCAGTCCCTGCGGCAAATATTGCGTTACGAATGAAAGAAAAATATAGTTGGAATCATTGGTATCCGCACCGGGGTCATTTTTTTTCAAAAGCTGAATGGCAGACTGCCGGATTTCTGAAGACTTTTTATCGGCAGCAGTAAGTTCATTTTTTGCATTTGAAATTAAGGCTTCATCCTTGGTTTCAAATGCAGTGGAAAGCTGCTCTGCTTTCATTTTTTTTTCTGTGAAAGCGATTGTATAATCACCCTCCAGTTTTTTAAACTCATTTTTGTATTCGCTCTTTTCAATTTTTGAGATTTCACTCTTGTTGAAAAAAACCGGTGGCTTATTAAACTGGTAAAATGTAAACACGAGCACACCGGTCAGAAGAATAAAAAACTGCATCGGAATTTTAATAAGTCCGTTCATCACCAGCCCAAGGCGGCTTTGTGTAATAGAGCTTCCTGTCAGGTAACGTCCCACTTGTGACTGGTCGGTACCGAAATAAGAGAGCTGTAAAAAAAATCCCCCTATGATGCCGCTCCAGACATTGTACCGGTTATTCCAGTCGAATTTCCAGTCAATCACGTTCATGCGCCCCATTTTTCCGGCAAGGTGCAATGCTTTTCCAAAACCCACATCACCGGGCAATAATTTTACCACTATAATCCCTGCCAACAAAATTCCTGTGAAAATAATGCTCATTTGCAGCATCTGTGTATAGGACACCGCGCGTGTACCGCCATATACCGTATATATAATTACCAATGTCCCGATAAGAATAGTGGTATAGCTGATGGGGATGTTCAAAATGGCAGAAAGAATAATGCTGGGTGCATAAATGGAAATTCCTGTGGATACTCCTCTTGACAATAAAAATAAAAAAGCGGTGAGTGCACGCGTTTTATGATCAAATCTTTTTTCCAGGAATTCATAGGCAGTAAAAACTTTCAGCTTCTGAAAAACAGGGACAAATGTAACGCACAGCACCACCATCGCCAGGGGCAGGCCAAAATAGAACTGTACAAAACGCATTCCGTCAGTATAAGCCTGTCCCGGTGCTGAGAGGAAGGTAACAGCGCTTGCCTGCGTAGCCATTACCGAAAGGCATACGTGATACCATGGCAATTGCTTATTGGCAAGAAAGTAACTTTCAATATCTTTTTGATTGCGGCTCTTATAAATGCCGTAAATCACAATGGAGCTTAGCGTGAAGGCAAGAACCAGCCAGTCGGGAATGCTCATGAAAAATAATTGGTGAGGAAATAATAAATGATTATTTGCACAAGGAGAAAACCAATAACAAACAAATAAATATTTTTCCAGCTTTTAAGAGAGAAGGATTTTACAGGTCTTTTGTTCATAAAGATTTTTTCGAAACTAAATAAAAATGTGAAATAAGAAAATTACTTTCTGATTTTATTTTTTTTATTGCACATTAAAATGTGAGTAAAAAAGCAGTGTGCTTTAAAATCTAACTGCCTTTACAGGACCCCTGGAACCTCACATCTGAAAATAAAACAACATAATGCGACTTCATTCGCTCTCATTTCTAATGCGCCATACCGCAGCCGTTCACGCATGCTCCCTGCAGGTTCTCTAAGCAAAATGTGATTTTGTACGGGAGATAAAATTTTGAAATATTTTTGCTGAACTGTTTCGGAAGACAAGCAATCAGGTTTTTATTTTACGTTTGTAAAAAATCGGTTCAATACAATAATGAAGATAAAGAAATTTTTCTGTTTAAGCTTAATTCTTTTTCTAAGCTGTAAACTGCCTGCTCAAAAGGCAGAACAGGATTCATTATTAAAATTACTTCAAACAAATCTACCCGACACTGCCCGTTTAATTGTATTAACTCAATTAACAGAAATTCTTTCAGATAATAATGTCTGGCCCCAATATAACAATCAGGCGCTGAAGCTTGCTGAAAAATTAATTTCAGATTCCGATAGTACTGTAAAAAGAAAAGCAACCATTGCACTTGCAACAGCTTATAATAACGAAGGACTTTATTACAACCTTAAAGGAAATGCAACGCAGGCATTGGATTTCCTGCTCAAAAGCCTTGAATTGCGCAGGCAGCTGGGCAGTAAAAGCGATCTTTCTGAAATCCTGCACAATCTTGGTACGCTTTATTTTGATATTAAAGAAACGGATCTCGCTGAGCAATATTTTGAAAAGAGCCTGCTGCTCTCGCAGGAAATAAATGATTCAGTAAATGCCGCCATCACGCTTAATTATATTGGTATGATAATGCTTGGTAAGAAGAATTATGTAAAGGCTCTGGAATGTTTTGAAAGCACATTGCATACTTTTAAAAATTCAAATGAGAGTGAAAATTATGCCAAGTCGCTTGATAATATCGGAACCATATATACCCATAATAAAGATTGGGACAGGGCGCTGAGTTATTTCAAAGAAGCAGAAAGGATTCAGAAAGGCTTTGACGATCCTTCAGTTCTTTCAACAACTTATAAAGATATCGGAACCATCTTTTTTTTTAAAGGAAATAGTTCAGAGGCCTTGAAATATGCTACCCTTGCTCTTGAACAGGCTGAAAAATCAGGCTTCCCCGGAGAAATTGCCAGCGCGGAACAGCTGCTTGCAAAAATTTATGAATCAAAAAAAGATTTTACAAATGCATTCTATCATTACAAAAAGTTTATCGCCAGTCATGACAGCATAAAAAACGAAGAAGCACGTAAAGCTGCTATTGCAGAACAGCTTAAATCAGGATATGAAAAAAAAGCTGCTCTGGTGAAAGCGGAACAGGAAAAAAAGGATGCACTTGCAACACAGGAAATCGGTAAACAGAAAATTCTGAAAAACTCTTTCATTGCCGGTGCGGTCATGTTGCTGCTGGTTTCGCTATTGCTGTACAATCGTTTCCGTCTGAAAAGAAATTCATCAGAAAAACTAATGAAAGCGTATGATGATTTGAAACGCACCCAGGAACAATTGCTCCACCAGGAAAAAATGGCTTCGCTGGGCCAAATAGCAGCGGGCATTTCGCATGAAATTCAAAACCCGTTGAATTTTGTAAATAATTTTTCCGCTATATCAGCGGAACTTATTGATGAAGCAAAAAGCACAATTGATGTAAATGAAAAAAACGAATTCCTGGATGTATTGAAAAATAACATAGACAAAATTTCTATGCACGGGAATCGGGCAAGCCGGATTATAAAATCTATATTAAACCAAAGCCATCACTCATCAAATCAAAAGCAGCTGACGGACATTAACCAGTTGTGTGATGAATTTGTGCATCTTTCATTCCAGGGAATGAAAAGCAACTATCCTGATTTCAGCTGTGAAATAATTAAAAATCTTGATCCTTCCAATCCCAATATTGTGACCGCCCCACAGGATATTGCCCGTGTGTTGCTGAATTTATTTAATAATGCATTTTATGCTGTTTATGAAAAGAGTTTAAAGTTTAAAGCTGAAAGTTTAAAATCAGCCACCGGGTACCACGCAACAGTAGAATTAATAACTCATTTTACAAATAGCTCCGTGACAATTTCTGTAAAAGATAATGGCAAAGGAATTCCTGAAAAAATCAGACAAAAAATATTCGAGCCGTTTTTTACAACAAAGGCGGCAGGCAACGGTACAGGCCTGGGATTATCTATTTCTTATGATATAATAAAAATGCATGGGGGTGATATTGCTGTTAACAGCAGGGAAAATGAATATTCAGAATTTAACATAAGTTTACCTGTGTAGTTTGTTTGAAACGTGATTATTATTAAAAAACAGGCAAAACATACTGAATTAGTTTCAGCCAATAGCAACTATCCGATATGGATATTGCTTGCTTTAACATTATTGTGTTATCTCAAAATTTCAGGGTTAGGATTAACACAATTAGACGACACTGTTTTTATCCAGGATAAGCACGATTTCATAAAAAGTTTTAAAAATATTCCGGTAGCATTCACACAGGGATGTTTCAATGAAAAAGATATTTATTACCGTCCGTTGCTTCTTGTATATTTTATTTTGCTGTATCCTTTCACAAGCAGAACATCAATAGTGGCGTATCATTTAGGAAGCTTATTTTTTCATTTATTAAATGTTTATTTACTTTTCAAATTATTAAATAAGCTTACTGATAATAAAAATCACAGTTTGTGGCTTGCGGCATTTTTTGCTTTGCATCCTGCATTTACCATGGCTGTTGGCTGGATTCCCGGTATAAATGATTTAATGCTGTTCACTTTTGCAGTATGTTACTTTCTTACACTTATTAAAATTGCAGAAGGAGCAAACCGGGTATATATATTATGGAATGCATTGTTTTTATTCCTTGGATTATTTACAAAAGAAACGGGTGCATTTCTTCCAATAGGCGGAGCATTGATTCTGTGGTATAAAGGAAACCTTAAAGCATTCAACCGTTCATTGACCCTTGTCCTGGTTTTGAATTTCATAGTTTGGATTATATGGTTCTTTGCAAGAAAAAATGTGCTCGAGCCCGGTACCTCTTCACTGATTGATTCAGGAATGATAGCACAGGCTTTGAATAAAGTAAACGGGTTGCTCCAATATTTTGGTAAATGTATTCTCCCGTTTAACCTCAATGTTTTTCCTACTATTGAAAATACCAATTCGCTTTGGGGAATTATCGCTTTGCTGATTAGTGCAACGCTGATTGCTGTGAATAAAAAAAGAAACAGCAGGGAAATTATTTTTGGCGCTGCCTGGTTTGTATTATTTTTACTTCCGGTATTTTTTGTTTCTAAAAATATAAACAACCAGTTTTTCGAACACCGACTGTATTTGCCTATGATCGGCATTCTTTTTCTTTTGCGCCAGACAATCTTATTCAGTTCAGTAACTCTTAAAGTGAGGAATGCAATATTTATCCCGATCATTGCGATCTGGATAATCATCATTCAACTATACCTTCCTGATTTTAAAGACACTTTCAGTTTTTGGAATAAAGCAGTTGCAGCAGCTCCTGATAATGCTTATGCAAATAAAATGCTCGGCATTAAGTTTGCAGAAAATGAAAAAAAGGAAGAGGCGATTCCTTATATAGAGAAAGCTTATATGCTTGATTCAACTGAAAAGTACGTGCATTTATTTATTGCAAGACTAATTTACATGCCACAGCAAAAATGGGATTCAGCAAGGTATATGTTGGAGCGCGAGATTCAAATCACTCCGCAATTTTCCGATAACTATGCTGAACTGGCTCATGTTTGTTTTGAAATGAAAGACTGGGTGGCAACAGAAGAATATATTTTAAAATATCTTGAACTGAATCCTAAAGACGAAATGTTAAATACTAATTTATTATTATTATACAGCGATCAGAGAAAATATAAGCAGGCGCTTCAACATGCTGATAAAATGAAAGAAATAGGAATGAATGTGGATGAAAAATTTTATAGGATGGTTTCGGATTCAGTAAAAGCTGATTAGTAAACGTGAAATGAAAGCCGGTTCAACATTTGGTTTCAAAATAATTTTGATATTGAATAGATAAAACGGAGGTTGCCCAAAATCCGGAGAAGAGTAGGCAAAAAAATAGAGATCATTATGAAACTCGACAACACCATTATTTTACCTGGCGACAATCCCGATTTATCAAAACAACTGCTGACATCTTTAATTCAAAAAGAAGATGTCGTGTCTATAATTATTTTTGGAAGAGATCTAAAGGCAGAAGATGCTGTTCAGAAAGCTGATGTCAGGGCAAGTGCAAGTCCCGGGGGTATTGCCCGCAAAGTGGCATGGATGCAGGATCTTGGTATGCTTGGTTTTTTAAAGACATTGATCAAAGCCGATTTCGGAGGAAGCCCCGGAGATATTGATTTATCTGAACACATCGGAATATCAATTTCGATGACGGATGGATTGCGATCATTAATTCTTATGCATCCCGCTCCAAACGTTTTAACAATGGAATCAGCATTTAATAAAGCAAGTATTATTGAGGTTTAATTTAAATCACCATGAGAAATTATAAATTACATCTGCTATTGGTTTGTTCTCTTTATTGCACTTCATCGGCCTATGCCCAGTCAATTTTTTCAATTAAAGAAGTTACAGAAGGCGGCACCGGATATGATGTTAAGATAAAAACGGATACTTGTAAAAACGGAAGTGTTAAAACAAAGTATCCCAACATTGATATTAACAGTAGCCTTGAAATCAAATTAAATAAAGACAGTATTAAGGTCAGGGCCGGATCATTTGCGGGAAATAATAAATCAATTCCTCAGGAACAGATGTACATTATTTCTCAAGTGTTAGTGAAGCGGGCCGATTTGATAGAAAAAATAAATATAGATAGCAAAGCCAGGTTTGAAGATAGAGTCAAAGCACTAGGCAAAGTTGCCGCAAACATGCAGCCGGTTTATGATTTTATTCTCGCCTTGCCTCCTGAAACCCCTTTGCAAATAAAAGCAATTGAAGCATTTTCAATACCCGGTAATGAATCGTATATCGCATTTTTTAATGTATTGCAGGATGAAATTGATCGCATTAAAATTGAATACAAAGATGCAGTAGAAGCTAACAAAATTTATTTCCGTCTTGGTGCATTTATAAATGAAACACCAGTGCATCTTGATGGATTTGATATTTATAAGGAAGGAGAGTTTTATCGCGTTCCGCGTTTTGCAACAACCATAGGTCAGGACGAAAAAGATAAATTTGATAAATATAAAGAAATTGCCGAAAAAGCAAACACAGATGCAGGGAAAGTTCTAAATCAAATGGTAAAGGATGCCCTCACACAATATGCTAATTCTTTAAAGGAAATGGTGAAGGCAAGGCTTAGTGAGCCGTTCCTGAAATTTAAAATTGGAATTGACACTATTACCAATGCTTCGGCTGATTTAAAATTGAAGATTCAAAAAGCACAGGCAGATATTTCTCAACTTGAATCTGACATTCAACACTTAATAGCTGATGCAAAAAACACTGACGATCCTGATTACATTTCAAAACTTAAAACAGGAATATATAATTTAATTCAAAAAGTAACCACTGTGAAATCCTCAGTTGAAAAGACAATTTCGGAAATAAAAACATCGTTTTCCCCAAGCGCTTGGTCGGCTTATAACGATTTTGAAAATGCTTTCAATTCGGGCAAGGATACTTTGATAAGTATTATTACTCAAACAAAAAACTTTTTCGAAACTCAGATACAATCAAATTTAGACATAACTCAAAACATCAATGAGTCCTTATTGAAATTAGATAACGAAGTGAAAAAACTTCCACTCGAAAATATTCCTGATGAAACACGTTTAAACCTCCTCACCTCTGCACACCGAAAAGAGGGGGACAAACTATATTTAAAAGCTGTAGTAGGAAAACAACCACCCGGTACCGAAACTGCTGATGAAAAAACAATTGATTACATTCCAATTGGTTTATATCAGATCGCTTTACACAGCACTATTAATGCAGTGCTGCTTTTTGTTGACAATCTCTCGGCAGAATACCCTGCCAAAACACAATTTCAGTTAGATCCATCATATAGTGTGCTATTTAAATTGGGTAGCCGCAAACACACTGCCTACAATAACTTTTTTGAAATTGGTGCAGGACTCAATATGGCCACACTTGATTTTAATAACGATAACACACCTGAAATTGGAGTTGGAGTTGTAGTGTCAACTTTCAAGGATTATCTTCAGGTTGGGGTTGGAAGAAATATGACTATTGATCAATACTATTGGTTCCTGGGAATCAGATTGCCATTTCTGGGAGTTGATCTGACCGGTGCAGCAAAAAATGGCGGTGCAGATAAATAGTTTCTGAATAAAAGGACATTTATCCCTCTTTCGTGCTCACATAATGGGGTGGGGAAGAGTAGAAGAGCGAGGATGACCTTTTATTTTACCCCAACGCGCAAAGAACGTTTTTCGTAACAAGTTTTTATTCATAATTTCCTTATATTTGTTCCCCGATGTTCAAACGATTTATCGTCCTATTATTTCTCACTACCGCCTTTACAATCGTAATGGCTCACAGCATCGTTCCCCACCATCACCACGAAGAAGAAAACTCCAAAGAGCACGACACCGACCATGACCACGACAATTCATTGGGTGATTTGTTCTCACACTTTCAGCACTTCACACCAACCAACGAAATAATCTTAACACCTCACACTGATGCTTTTAAATATTTAAGCAACTCTCATTTGCAAAAAGATTTCATCGCTGCTTTCGTTTTTCATTTTTTCAAATCAGGCGAACAAGTTCCGATAATTTTTACCGAACAACCCGAAGACAACACTTCCATTTCTCACCTCTCTGTTTTTTCTTTGAGAGGACCTCCTGCATTTTCTGCTTAACAACTACTCTTTAGTTTCCTAAAGACAAGCAACGTCATTGCAAAAATTATTTGCAGTGTGTTTCATTATATACATTCAACAAAGTCACAGAAAATCATGCTCAATAAAATAATTGCGTTCTCTATAAAGAACAAACTCATCATCGGGCTTTTCATTTTAGCCCTCATTGGTTACGGCAGTTACCAATTCACACAACTGCCAATTGATGCCGTTCCCGACATCACCGACAACCAAGTGCAGGTAATTACTTCTGCTCCTTCGTTGGGTGCGCCTGATGTGGAACGACTCATAACTTTTCCCATTGAACAAGCTACCAGCAACATTCCAGGACTAAAAGAAATCAGAAGTTTCTCACGGTTTGGTTTGTCGCTAATCACCATTGTTTTTGATGATGATGTAGATGTGTATTGGGCAAGGCAACAAGTAACAGAAAGATTAAAATTAGCACAAGAGCAAATTCCAAAGGGACTTGGTTCGCCAGAGTTAGCACCTGTAACAACGGGCTTGGGAGAAATTTATCAATATGTTTTGAGAGCCAAACACGGCTACGAAGCAAAGTATAACGCAACGGAGTTGAGAACAATTCAGGATTGGATTGTTCGCAGACAATTAATTGGTGTAAAAGGTGTAGCTGATGTGAGCAGCTTTGGCGGCAGAGTAAAGCAATACGAAATTGCAATTGATGCCAACAAATTAAAATCTTACAGCATCACGATTAACGATGTGTTCACCGCTTTGGAAAAAAATAATGAGAACACAGGCGGTGCATACATTGAAAAACAATCAACCGTTTTGTATATCCGTGCCGAAGGTTTGATTGGAAATATTGACGACATAAAAAATATAGTGGTAAAAAATATAAGTAACGGAACACCACTTTTAATAAACGATGTAGCCGAAGTGCGAATTGGAAATGCCACACGATACGGAGCAATTACCTATAATGATGAAGGCGAAGTTGCAGGTGCAGTAGTGATGATGCTGAAAGGCGACAACAGCAGCAGAGTAATTGAAGATGTAAAAGAAAAAATAATTCAAATCAGAAAAACTTTGCCCGAAGGTGTAGAGTTAGAACCGTTTTTGGACAGAACAAAAATGGTGAACAGTGCAATAGGAACTGTTTCAAAAAATTTAATGGAAGGTGCATTGATTGTAATTTTTGTATTGGTTTTATTTCTTGGAAATTTCAGAGCAGGAATTTTAGTTGCATCCGTAATTCCTTTGTCAATGCTGTTTGCAGTGATATTGATGAACATATTTGGTGTAAGCGGAAACCTCATGAGTTTGGGTGCTTTAGATTTTGGTTTGATTGTGGACGGTGCTGTAATTATTGTGGAAGCGGTGATGCACAGTTTAGTTCACAACAGAAAATTAGTGAGCATCACACAAAAAGAAATGGACACACAAGTAAATCATTCGGCAAGTAGAATGATGAACAGTGCAGTGTTCGGGCAAATAATTATTCTGATTGTTTACTTACCGATTTTTACTTTGGAAGGAATAGAAGGAAAAATGTTTAAGCCAATGGCACAAACCGTTGCCTTTGCTTTGTTGGGTGCATTCATTCTTTCACTCACTTACATTCCGATGATGAGTGCATTGTTTCTCAACAAAAATATTTTTCACAAGAAAAATTTATCAGATAGAATGATGCAGGCCATTGAAAATTTCTATCAAAAATATTTAGTAAGAGTGTTGAATTTTCCGAAAACAGTAATCGGAGTTTCAGTTGGATTATTTGCAATTGCAATTTTTGTTTTCTCACAAATGGGAGGTGAATTTATTCCTGAATTACCCGAAGGTGATTTTGCGGTAGAAACAAGAGTGCTTACAGGAAGCAACATCAGCACATCTTCCGAAGCAATAATGAAATCAGCACATATCTTAAAAAATAAATTTCCCGAAATAGAAAAGATAGTGGGCAAAACAGGAAGCGGAGAAATTCCAACCGACCCAATGCCAATGGAAGCATCGGACATGATGATTATTTTAAAAGACAAAAGTGAATGGACTTCTGCAAATAGTTGGAATGAACTTTCAGAAAAAATGGGTGATGCTCTTAAAGATATTCCAGGTGTTACATTCAGTTTTCAATATCCGGTTGCTATGCGTTTTAATGAATTGATGACTGGTGCAAAGCAAGATGTGGTGTGTAAAATATTTGGCGAGAATTTAGATACACTTTCAAAATATTCAAAACAGTTGGGAGACATTGCAAGCAAAATTGATGGTGCAGAAAATATTTATGTTGAACCGATTGACGGACTTCCACAATTGATAATTACTTACAAACGAAATGCAATTGCCCAATATGGTTTGAACATTCAGGAGATCAACCGAGTAGTGAACACTGCATTTGCAGGGCAAAGCAGCGGATTGGTTTATGAAGACGAAAAGCGTTTTGATTTGGTAGTTCGACTGGCAGGTGAGCAGCGACAAAATTTAGAAGATGTGCAAAATCTTTTAATCCCAACTCCGCAGGGAACACAAATTCCTTTATACCAAGTGGCTGATGTTTCCATTCAGGAAAGTGTCAGTCAAATACAAAGAGAGAATGCAAAGCGGAGAATTATTGTCGGCTTCAATGTTAACGGCAGAGATGTGCAGAGCATTGTAAAAGATTTGCAAGAGCAGGTTGACAAGCAACTGCATCTTCCATCGGGTTACTATGTAACTTATGGCGGAGCATTTGAAAATTTAATTGCAGCGAAAAAACGATTAGGTTTTGCCGTGCCGCTTTCTTTGTTACTCATTTTTCTTTTGTTGTTTTTTGCTTTCAATTCTGTAAAACAAGGACTACTCATTTATTCAGCAATTCCACTTTCTGCCATTGGTGGAATTTTCTTTTTAGAATTACGAGGAATGCCTTTCAGCATTTCGGCAGGTGTTGGTTTCATTGCATTGTTCGGTGTGGCAGTGCTGAATGGAATTGTATTGATTGCAGAATTTAACAGAATAAAAAACGATGGTGAAACCGACTTAAAACAAATTGTTTTGCAAGGAACAAAAATTCGTTTGCGACCAGTGCTAATGACTGCTTTTGTTGCCTCGCTTGGATTTTTGCCAATGGCATTAAGTAACGGTGCAGGTGCAGAAGTTCAGCGACCTTTAGCAACCGTAGTGATTGGTGGTTTGTTGCTTGCAACATTTCTTACACTTTTTGTTTTGCCTATTCTCTATATTTTGTTTGAAAATATTTCTTTGCGAAAAGGCAAAACAAAAATTACAGCAGCAACAATAACTTTATTGCTGGTATCCTTCTCGTTTCAAAATGTAAGTGCTCAAACTACACCAACGAAGTCGCTTACAATTGAAGATGCAGTTTCATTAGCATTGAAAAATAATTTGCAGTTACAATCGCAACAACTCAATGTGCAATCGCATCAGAAATTAAAGAAGTCAGTGTTTGAATTGCCGAAAACAGAACTGAACTATCAATACGGACAATACAACAGTATTCAAAAAGACAATGGAATTTCTGTTCAGCAATCCATTCCGTTTCCTACTTATTATTCTGCTCAATCACATTTGTATAAAGCCGAATTGCAAAGCAGCGAATTTTTACAACAAGCAACTGCAAACGAAATAACAGCACAAGTAAAATTGTATTACTATCAAATTCTTTATCTGCAAAAAGCACAAAGCGAGTTGCAACAGTCAGATAGTTTGTATAAAGATTTTATGCGGGTTGCTGATTTGCGTTTCACTTCTGGCGAAACTAATTTGCTGGAGAAAACAACAGCCGAAACCAAACAAGGCGAATTGCAATTGATGCTCAAGCAAAACGAAACTGATTTGGCAACAGCTTTCACTTCATTAAAAATGCTGCTTAATACAGGTGATAATTTTACTGTTGATAATGGCAATCCGTTTTCACCATTAACAGTGGGTGCATCGTTTGACACTACCTTAATTGCAAACAATCCATCACTTAAACTATTGTATCAGCAAGCCATCATTGCAGAAAAAAACAAGAAAGTAGAAACCGCACAAACGCTTCCCGATTTCAAAGTGGGTTATTTCAATCAAAGCATTATTGGATTTCAAAATGTAAATGGAACAGATGTTTTCTATGATAAGAGTTATCGCTTTACAGGTTTCAATGTTGGAGTAAATATTCCGCTCACCTTCTTTAGCAATACTTCAAAAATAAAATCACTTTCATTAAAGCAACAATCATTGCAGAAGGAAGCCGACAACGGCAAACTTAGGTTGCAGGCGCAGTTGCAAAATGCATTTGCACAATACAACCAAAATTTGTTGCAATACAATTACTACAAA
>JBDSOU010000182.1:0-36532 GCA_039914625.1 Bacteroidia bacterium
ACCTTTTGTGTGCTACATAAAAGGCTGGTCCTTCTTTTACAAATTGTTTTTTTTTGTGTTCTGTTTTTACATCTTTCATTTTTTGAATTTGATTGTAAAATCCGTCAACCTATTTCAGGACTAGACAGTTTGGACGCTTCTCTATCGGCATAATACAAATTTCGTTTGGATTATTTTCTAATAGGTATTAGTATAGTATGGAAAATAATCAATTAAAAAAGGCTGATTAATTAAAACCAGCCTTTAAAATTTCTGAAGATAACATCCTTTATTCAGTCGTTTCTTCTTCACTGCTTCCGCCTTTTGAAGCATCAAAATCAAAAGTTAAGCTGAAGCGAAGCGTATTTTCCAAAGGATTGCGTTGTTCAGTTGGAATTAAATAAGCAAAGTCAAGTCCGAAAACACTGTACTTAACCCCGGCACCAAGCGTAAAATACTTTCTGTTTCCTTTTGTTGCCGATTCAAAAAAGTATCCTGCCCTGAAGGCGAATTGTTTATCGTACCAATATTCCATGCCACCGCAAAGGTTAAATTCTTTTATTTCTTCACTAAATCCACCCGGAGCATCGCTGAAGGATTGGATCATACCGGCAGGAACACTTACATCAGAAGATTGACCAAAAAGAATTAACTGAGTTCCATTTACTACCGAGTCCGAATAAACCGGAGGAGTTGGAACTAAAAGTTTATTAATGTCTAATAAAAAGGTTAACTCATTATAATCATTAAGCTTTAGCTTAAGCGAAGGTCCTAAACGAAGATTGATAGGAATAAAGTCTTTATCACCTGTTGAGGTATAAGAAATTTTTGAACCTATATTGGTAATTGCCATTCCTATTGCCAGAACTGCATCTTTTTTGCTTACCGTAATGGGCGATTGATAGTATCCTGTAATATCGGCAGCAACCGAAGTGCCTGCACTGGTAGCTTCTGCGCCTACTCCATACCCGTTAGTTAAATCTGAATGAATGTATCTTAACGCAATTCCTCCTGAAAATTTTTCGCTTAATTTTCTTGCATAAGCAAGATCAAAAGCAAATTCGTTGGGATTAGCGGTTCCCAGCGGTTCGCCTGCTGTACCTGTAAAATCAATTTGACCGAGTGAAAAATAACGCAGAGACATCCCAATGGTTTGATCTTTTTTCAACTTTCTGTAAACAGATACATAAGATAAGTTAATATCGTTCACTAACTGTCTTAACCAGGGTGTGTAAGAAATAGAAGCTCCGAAATTCTTTTCCATGAAAGCTAATTTGGATGCATTCCATGCGATGGAGTTGGCATCGGGTGAAGAAGCAACACCTGCATCGCCCATTCCTCCAGCCCTGGCATCAGGAGAAATCATAAGAAATGGCACTGCGGTAGTGATGGTATTTATTTGCCCCAAAAGATTACTTTCACCGGTGCTCTGACTATGGGCCAAATTAATTCCTGCAACTACTGAAAAAAATAATGCGGCTGTTTTTTTAAAGTTGATATTCATTTCAAAATTATTTTTTTGGATAAGAAACAATAGATTTATTTTTAATAACCTGTTTCGGAGATTCAACAAACGAATTGCCCTATGATTTATTGCCTTTTATAAAAAAGGACTGCAAATATAAACGAATAATATTAAAAATAGTTTCACGCTATGAATGATTAAATATTGAAGAGAGGGGCTATTGTTTTAATCTTTAATCTTCAATTATTTTAAAACCACCAGCTTTTCAATCTTTTCTGCTGTTTTTCCATCAGTAGTTTTTATTTTTAAGCGGTATATATAAACCCCTCTTCCGATGGGATCGTTGAAATCATCTCTGCCGTTCCATTCAATTTTATCGGAACGGTAACCCTGGCAAACAACATGATCAATGATTGTTTTAATAAGTTTTCCTGATACTGTAAATATCTGAACCTGAACATCCAGGTTATTGCAGGGCTGATTGTGTTCAAAAAAGAAAGTAGTGTGCGTAGTGAAAGGATTCGGATAATTCAGTACGTGACTCAACGCAATCTGCGCATCTGATGCCACAATAAATTCAGTATATGCTTCTGAAGAGTTGTTGTAAATGTCCCACACTTTTAATTTTAAATTATGTCTCCCGTCTTCAAGGTCATCCAGCCTGTATAATATTTTTCCCTGCTGATAGCTGTTCAAATCCGCTTCATAAAAATCATTGAGTACGTAAACAGGATCAGATTTTCCGTCAAGAACTGCAGTGATATCATGACCAATTCCGTTTCCTACTGTATTTACACCGGTGCTGTCAGTCACTACCGCATATATTTTCGGATGCTGATCAGTAAGCCCTCCGAAAACAAATCTATCATTGTTTAAATATAATTTTATATCAGGTCCCGCATTATCAACCTGTGAATTCTGCGAAACGCCTCCGATAATAAGGCTGTCATAATATCCTGAAGCATCAGTGACACCATCTTGTGCATAAAAGCTCAACCTTCCAGTCCCGAAATTATATGCAATATCTTTGGGAACAATAAATGTGAACGAAAAATCACCATTGACCACGCTGGCTTTTCCTTTGTATAAAATATTTTTTTGCAGCTTAAATGTTTCCGGCTGGCTGGCTGGATCGTTCACCAATGTGTGCACATAAACAACTTTATCAAATACTGTCGGATATACTACTCCATTAAAATTCGTAAGCTTTTGACCATTATTTCTTATTTCACCGCTTATAGTTATTTTACTCAAAGCGCTGATTGTGTCTGCAAGAGCAATAATATTCTGACCGTTAACTTTGGTTGCAACAATATCATATTCGGGATAAGCCAGCTGCATAGCAGGATCACCGAGCAAAACAAAATTTCGCGGATTAACGCTCTGCGCATTATCACGTTTTGTTAATCTGAAAATATCGCCTAACCTTGGTTTTTCCCCGTTCACTGGTTGAAACATATATTTAACCAAATCCTGGTTCAACACGGCATTTGGAGAAGAGTAAACAAGTCTTGATGTGGAATATAATGCGATACCTCCGCCATTGGGATTTAATAAAACATTTTCTCCGGCTGAAGTCCTTCCCGGATCATCATACCTGCTGAACTCACAGGTTGCTGTAATAAACAGAGGCATGTTAAATTTATTACTCCAGCCATTGATCATCGTATTATTCAAAATATCTTCATGTGCCCAGCCGATTTCACCTCCGTGACCGGTGTAGTTAACAAGGAAAGCTCCTTTTTCCACCCTGTTATTTAATGCCACATTCACATCCGGATACCGCTGACCTCCCGGAGTCCTTTCCTCATGGTAAGCATCTAAATAAATTTTATCCAGGTTAAATTCAGTATCAATGTGAATGAGCAAATCTTCAGTTTGTGTAAGATGTATGCTTGAGTCCTCGTCATCAGCAACAAGACAAATAACATTTCTCCAATCGCCAAGGCTGGAGTTACTTATGTTGCAGGCGGTAGCATCGGTAACAGTTCCCGGGGTTTCATACCGGATCACTTTATCCACCAATGCAGTCGCCTCATACAAGGTTTTTACCGGAAAGCGACCTACACCTACATCAAGATATTCCGGTTGACCATTCGGATCCCAGATTCCTTCAAGCGAATCAAGCAGTCCGAAATAATCATCTGACACATACGATTCCGTAACGGACAATGAATTTACAGATTCGTAAGTAGGAAGAAAATTAGTATTGCCTGAATAATCTTTTTTATTTTCATAAGAGCCATCACCAAATAATAAAAAGTATCGCGGAATATCATTTGTATTGCGGTCGTAAAACATTTTTACAAAATCGCGGAGTGCAGTAACATCCCTCGCACCTGATGAATATTCATTGTAAACCTGGTTTACATCAGCAACAACTACACGAAGATTATCATGTGTACGGTGAAAATCAGCAAGGCGATTTGCTTCACTGATAAATTTTGGATTAGAAACAATAATTAAATCTGTCTGAGCCAGCGAATGCAAATTCTGATTATCAATTTTTCCGTGAACATAAGGAGTTAAAAAGCCTGACGCATTATTAAAGGCAATAAATTCATGGAGATCGGAAGCAGGAACAATAAAATTTCCTGCTGATGAAACCGATTGCTCTTTTATATTATAAATATCGGAAATATCCCAAATTTGAATAGAGGGATTATAGCCGTCTAAAGTATAGCTTGCATTTTGAGTGCCTACAGAATTTCTATCACGAAACATCATTTGATTTCCGTCCATAATTAAACTTCTTCTTGCATTTAATTCAATATAATCAAGATACCCGATTGAAGTAGAAGCAGGCTGATTGTATGTAATATCTAATTTAATATTTGAGTTGGCCGCGTTGAATGAAGAAAGGCATGTCCCTTCCGTTCCATAATCGCCAGTGTAGCTTGAACTGACAGCTCCCATTGAAACCTGGCAAATCAAATTGCCCGAGTATTTAATGCTGAAAGAACTGAGCGAATATGAATGCGCCATTAAACTTGTTTTTAAATAAACAGGCGAGGAAGTTAAAATATTCGGAAAATTGAAAGCAAACGATTGATTGAGGTTTGCATCAAATGATTCACCATAAAACTTTCTACCCGATTTGATAAAATTTGTAAAATCATTTTCATAAAACTTATAATCATCAAAAGAAGTAACAGCACTCGCACTTCCAGGTGAGGAAGTTTGAATACCTATCCTCTTGGAAACACCTCCAATATCATAAGTCAGAAAATAAAAAGTAGTGTCACTGAATAAATTTTTGGTATGATGAAATTTATTATCCGATGCATCTAAATGCCATTGGTCTGGTGCCTGTCCGAAAAATAAAATATAATCACCGGTATTAAAATGACCATCAGATTCACCTGCTACCGCAATAGCATTTTCCACCAGGTCATCTGCTCTCGGAGCAGCATTCAGATAGGGAAGCATGCCACCTCCATTGCCGAATAACTTAATGTTTCTCGGATCAAGATTGGTAGTGTCAACCCCAAGATGTTTTAAGAAATCGCCTGTTATTTTGTAAACACCATCTTGAACTACGGCTATTTTGAACCACGTTCCTGTTGCCAAAACAGAATTAGGGGCATAATATCGGGCAATATTATTTAAAATATTTACAGTTTTTAAGGGCGTAAATTTCAAATCAAACGAAACTAGCTTTTCATAAGAATTAGTAAGCGGGTTTTTTCTTATCGGTATAAAAGAATAAGCCAATATTGGTATTTTTCGCTCATATCCGATTGTAGTCTTTACAACAATCTGGCTGCTGATTAAAGACGGATCTGTTATTAAGGAAGTTTCCTTTAAAGGTTCATAAACATCATTTAATAGTTCAGTTTTGGCTTCCACAACAGAATTATCAAATTTGTCATCAAAAGTTTCACCGTAGAATGGAAGAGATTTTTTGGAAGGATCGTACTTCGCTCCTTCAAAATTTAACAGCGTGATACTTTCATTTTCAGAAATTTTTGATTCAAAAGGAGGTTTCCAAATAATGATCCTGTGAGTTGAATTTTTTGCAGACTGCGAAAAAGATGCAGTAAACAAAAAAATAAATACGGATGTTAAATAATATTTTCTCATTTTTTCGTTAATAACATGTCATACAAAGTTAAATAAATTAAGGTTGCGGATTTTAAGAGTAATGCAATAATAGAATTAAATTATTTTTCTTAATTTTGAAATTGGCTATATTTGTGAAAAATATCCAAAGAGTTAACACACCTGAAACGCCATCTTAAATAGCTTATTGTAATAAATTTCAGTTTTTTTGCAACAAATATTATTTTATTCGTATAAATTCTCTTAAATGGGAAAAATCAAATACATGAAACGAATATTTACTCTTGTTCTTCTTCTCACCATCAGTGGCTTTATACAGGCACAAGATCCGGTATTTACACAGTTTTACGCATCTCCGATTTATCTGAATCCCGCTTTTGCAGGTTCCGCAAGGTGCCCTCGATTAGCTTTGAACTACCGCAATCAATGGCCCGGTTTTGATAAAACATACATTACCTACAGTGCATCTTATGATCAGCATGTGGATTTATTGTCAGGCGGAGTTGGAATAAATATATTGAATGATAAAGCCGGAGATAACACTATTGCAACTACAAACATCAGCGGAATTTACGCTTACCAAATGAGCGTAGCAAGGGATTTTTCCATCCGGGTCGGATTGCAGGCAACCTACGTTCAAAAGCATTTGGATTGGTATAAACTTACATTCGCGGATATGATTGATCCGCGTTTTGGATTTGTTTATCCAACCCAGGAACAGCCGCCAAATGAAACCACTTCTTTTGCAGACTTTTCAGCAGGAATAATTGCATATTCATCTACAATTTACGGAGGTCTTTCGGTTTTTCATTTAACCGAGCCTGACGAAGCATTTATAGTAAAAGGAACAAGTCCTCTTCCCAGGCGAATAACAGTCCACATCGGTGGAATGATTTCTTTGGGCAACACAGAAAGCTACAGGTATGCAAAAGATCACGATAACGGAACGTATCTTTCTCCCAATGCCATTTTTCAGCAACAGGGGAGCACTAATTATCTGAACTTGGGTGCCTATATAACCCATTCTCCTTTAATCGGAGGATTATGGTTTAAAGCAAATATGAGCAACGGTTTCAAAGGCGAATCTGTGACCGCCCTGATAGGGATTCAAAAAGGACTTTTTAAGTTCGGGTACAGTTATGATGTTACCGTGTCCCAACTAACCGAAAGTTCTTCTCTTGGCGCGCATGAAATCAGTTTCGGAATGCAGTTTGAGTGCACTCCTAAAAAGAAAAGGTTCAGAACAATAAGTTGCCCTTCCTTTTAGTTATTTGCATATTTAAAAAATGAATTACATTTGCTTCTCCAAAATAAACATAACATGAAAAAATTGCTGATCAATTCTCTTCCTGCTCTATTGTTTGGAATATTGATTTTTACCTCTTGTAACAAGCCAAAATCCAATACCACAGGATGGGGGTATAACGATGAAAAGAACGGAGGATTTGAAGTGGTTCCTTATGATGAACAGGAAACGGGTCCCGGACTTATTCTTATTGAAGGCGGAACTTTCACTATGGGGCGCACCGAACAGGACATTACTATGGACTGGGATAATGTTCCACGAAGAGTAACTGTTGCTTCGTTTTATATGGATGAAACAGAAATTGCAAATGTTCATTATTTAGAATATTTGTATTGGTTAGACCGTGTTTTCGGAACGGATTATCCGGAGGTCTATAAAAAATCATTGCCCGATACCTTGGTTTGGAGATCGAAACTTGCTTATAATGAACCTTATGTTGAATTATATCTTCGTCACCCTGCTTACCAGGATTATCCTGTTGTTGGGGTAAATTGGCTGCAAGCAAATGATTATGCTGCCTGGAGAACTGACCGCGTGAACGAGGCAATTCTTATACGTGAAGGTATCCTTCGTATAAATCCAGCACAGGTTAATGAAGATAATTTTAATACTGATGCATATTTATCTGCTCAGTATGAAGGCTTGGTAAAAAGCGACCTAATTGATCTGAATCCTAATCGCGATACCAGGAAAGTTCGTATGGAAGATGGCGTTCTTCTTCCTCGTTACCGGCTGCCTACCGAAGCCGAATGGGAATATTCGGCTTATGCTTTAATTGGCAATACCATGTTTGAAAGAGTTACTGATAGAAAAGTTTATCCATGGTCGGGACACGTTGTGCGCGATGCTGAAGAAAAGCATAAAGGCGAAATGCTTGCAAACTTTAAAAGAGGCAGAGGTGACAATATGGGTACTGCCGGACATCTCAATGACAATGCAGACATTCCGGCACCTGTTATTTCTTATGTTCCAAATGATTATGGATTGTTTAACATGGCTGGCAATGTAGCGGAATGGGTGGCGGATGTTTACCGTCCTTTATCTCATGAAGACAAAGATGATTTTAATTCATACAGAGGAAATGTATTTAAAACACAATTAACCGATGAAGAAGGACAAGTAGCTGAAAAAGACAGTTTGGGAAGAGTAATGTATCGTGATGTAACTGAAGAAGAAAATGTTGACAGAAGAAATTACCGCAAAGCGGATAATATCAATTTCCTTGACGGTGATGAAGCAGAATTTGTGGCATATAGTTATGGCGTATCCTCTATGGTGGATGATCATTCGCGTGTTTATAAGGGTGGTTCTTGGAAAGACCGCGCTTATTGGATGAATCCCGGATCAAGACGGTTTCTTGACGAAAGGATAGCTACGGATTACATCGGCTTTCGATGTGCAATGGCAAGAGTGGGCAGCCCGATAGGAAACAGAGCAACAAAAGAGCATAAGAAAAAAAATAAATAAATTTTAACTCCATCATCATTATATGCGCTCCCCGATAAATTTATCAGGGAGCGTTTTTATTTTTGCACGTTGTGAGCGAAAGTAAAGTGAAATCTGCTCGGGTGTCATTCAGGAGAAAGCCTTTTTTTTGAGTTAAAATGATATTTACAAAAAGTGGAAATGAAAACATCATTGATGAATAATAGCTGACTTATGGAATCGGTAATTGAAAATATTTATTCAAAATTTATCAGTGCAGATCAGACTGTATGCACTGATACACGAAAAATTTCTGCGGGCTGCTTGTTTTTTGCTTTGCGCGGAGAAAATTTTAATGGAAATGATTTTGCAATTGATTCCATTAAAAAAGGCGCTGGTTATGCAATTGTTGATGACGAAAATTTCAAACCGGATGAGCGATTAATTGTGGTACATGATGTTCTGAAAACATTGCAGCAACTGGCTACTTTTCACAGAAGGCAATTAAAAACAAAGATGATTGCTTTAACAGGAAGTAATGGTAAAACCACTACCAAAGAATTGATAAATGCTGTGCTCAGTCAAAAATTCAATACGCATGCAACCCAGGGAAATTTGAATAATCACATCGGAGTGCCGCTTACCCTTTTATCCCTTAAGTCATCACATGAAATTGCTGTTATTGAAATGGGAGCAAATCATCAAAAAGAAATCGAATTATTAAGTAAAATTGCTGAGCCTGATTTTGGATTGATTACCAATATTGGCAAAGCTCATCTGGAAGGCTTCGGGGGAATTGAAGGGGTTAAAAAAGGAAAAGGCGAATTGTACGATTACCTGAAAAAAACAAATGGAAAAATATTCCTTCATGCCGATGATGCGATCTTAAATAAACTTTGCGGGGATTATGCAAGCATCATAACTTATGGCAGCAGTAAAAATTTTGATTTCACAGGAACAATTGAGGAATCAAAACCATTTCTGCAAATAAACTGGTATTCAAAAAATAATTCTGAAAAAGAAATTGTTTCTTCTAATCTTACAGGCAATTATAATTTTGAAAACATTCTTGCCGCAGTTTGTATCGGCAAGTATTTTGGTGTTGAAAAAGAGGGGATCAAAAAAGGAATTGAAAATTACGTACCATCAAATCAGCGTTCACAGGTTGTTAAAAAAAACTCCAATACATTTATTCTTGATTATTATAATGCAAACCCCAGTAGTATGGAAGCTGCGTTGCTGAATTTTGAAAAAAATTATTCAGAAAAAAAAATTGCCATTCTTGGTGACATGCTCGAATTGGGTGATGAAAGCGAACGGGAGCACCTAAATATTATTGAACTTTTAAAAAAATTAAATGTTGAGGAAATCATTCTTGTCGGAAAAAACTTCAATCAGTTTTCAAATAAACTGAATCCCCGAAAGGGTTCTAATCTGCATTTTTTAAATAATTCTGATGAAGCTAACACTTTTATTCAAAAACAAAATTTTCTTAATGCATCCATTTTAATCAAAGGTTCGCGCGGATTGAAAATGGAAAAGATCATGGAAGCCTTTTGATTTTACTTTATGTCATAACTGAGTTTTATCCTGTTACCAGTCAGTTGATTGCTAAAAAAGAACTTTATGTATATAAAAATAAAAAGTTCCCTCTTTCGATGAAGGAAAGACTTTTCTGAAAATATGCATTCAATTATTTTTGCTCATTACCAGTTTTGGTCATTGCACTATCAGGTGCTGCGCCCCGTTCAGGCAACATACCAAGATCCTTCATTTTCATGCTGTCAAAAAAGCCCCAGCGTTCAACAGCTTTCCCATCCTTAATTACAATCACATCAATTCCGTCCATGCTGAATTGCTTGTTAGTAGCGGGCATGCCGCCCATAGCTCCTGAATTAGTTCCTGTCATCGTTACATGAGCCATCACAGTATCGCCCTGTGCAATCATAAAATTTGTTGACACATGAATATCAGGGAAACCGGTCATGAAATCAGTAAAGCTTTCTTTCAAGTCATCCATTCCCTTCCCGCTATGACCGGGGTCAGGGTTATGATCTACAAAGTCTGCTGAACAAAATGAATCAAGCACTGCCACATTGTGCGCGTTAATAACTTCATAGTAGAACTTTTGCATTCTTGCTTTATTAACATCCGCTGTTGAATCGCCCATGTTATTACCTGGCATCTTGCAAGAAGCAGCCATCACTGCAATAGCAAAAATGTAAATTAGATTTTTCATGTTGATTTGATTTTTGATTTTAGATTTAAAGATCAAAAGTAAGAAGTAAATATTTTATATAAAAGAAACAAACAATAGAATTTGTCAGGAGAACTTTTCTTTTATCTTTGGCCAAAAACACATTCACATGCCGTCTTCAAAAAAATTCAAATGCATCTTTCTATGTTTTACATTTTACATTCTACACCCTACATCCTGTTTTTCCCAAACACCCCTCACTCAATACGTTGATCCATTTATTGGCACCGGAGGTCACGGTCACACTTATCCCGGTGCAACACTTCCCTTTGGTATGGTTCAGCTCAGCCCCGACACCCGTACCGATCAAAGCTGGGATGGTTGTGGTGGCTACCACCATTCCGATTCTATGATTTATGGTTTCACCCATACTCATCTCAGCGGTACAGGCTGTTCCGATTACGGAGATATTTTACTAATGCCAACTACAGGAAAGCCTGTTTATGAAAATAAAAAATACGCTTCCCGTTTCTCTCATCAAAAAGAAAAAGCCTCACCGGGACATTATTCAATTCACCTTGATAATAATAATATTGATGTTGAACTGACAACAACTTTGCGTACAGGATTTCACAAATACACATTTCCAAAAACAGATCAGGTAAATATTATTCTTGATTTAGCTCACCGTGACAAAGTCCTTGAAGCATCAGTACAGATAGTTAACGAAACAACAGTTGAAGGAATGCGAAGAAGCGAAAACTGGGCTAAAAACCAGGTTATATATTTCGTAATTCAGTTTTCAAAACCATTCATCGCAGCCGATTTTTATTTAGACAGCTTAAAAATTACACTTCGTGGCGCCAGTGGAATAACACAACAGAGCACTAAAACAAATTTTCAATTCAAAACCCTTGTCGGGGAAAGCATATATGTCAAAGTAGCAATTTCGGGAGTAAGCATAGAAGGCGCAAGAAAAAACCTTGAAGCCGAACTTCCCGGGTGGGATTTTGAAAAAACAAAACTTGCTGCCGAAGCCGCATGGAACAAAGAGCTAAATAAAATAACAGTAAGCGAGGGCACACCAGATCAGCTAAAAACTTTTTACACCGCACTCTATCATTGTATGATAGTTCCAAATATATATAGCGATGTGGATGGAAAATACCTTGGCAGGGATTTTAAAATTCACACTACTGACGGATTTAATTATTATACCGTTTTTTCTTTATGGGACACTTTCCGTGCATGGCATCCGCTTATGACTATCATTGACCGCAAGCGCACATTAGATTACATAAAAACTTTCCTTACGCAATATGATGAAGGAGGATTATTGCCTGTATGGGAATTTGCATCAAACGAAACCGAATGTATGATCGGATACCATTCTGTGCCTGTAATTACAGATGCTGCCGTAAAAGGCATCCGCAATTTTGATTTGTCAAAAGCGTTAACGGCAATGAAAAAAAGCGCTGAGTCAACAGACCGCTTTGGCTTAGGCAAATACATGGATCATGGATTTCTTTCCATGGAAGACGAAGGCGAGTCAGTTTCAAAAACATTAGAATACGCTTATGACGACTGGTGCATTGCACAAATGGCTTCCATCAATGATCAGAAAGATGATTACATTAGTTACCTCCACCGAGCACAAAACTGGAAAAACCTTTTCGATACCGAAACAGGATTTATACGACCAAAGAAAAACGGCAATTGGCTTTCCCCGTTCGATCCGCGCGAAGTAAATAATAATTATACAGAAGCCAACGCCTGGCAATACACCTTTTTTGTTCCCCAGGATATTGACGGATTAATTAGTAAGATGGGAGGAAAAGAAAAATTTGAAAAGAAATTAGATGGTCTGTTTTCCGCACCAACTCAAACTACCGGTCGCGAGCAATCAGATATAACTGGTCTTATCGGTCAGTATGCGCATGGAAACGAACCGAGCCATCACATGGCATATCTGTATAACTATATAGGCAAACCCTGGAAAACACAGGAAAAAATTCATCGCATCACAAGTGAATTTTATCACGCCCAACCTGACGGACTAATAGGCAATGAAGATTGCGGTCAAATGAGCGCATGGTATATTCTAAGTGCAATGGGAATTTACCAAGTCACACCCGGCTCTCCTGTTTTCGCAATCGGAACTCCGATTTTCAAAGAAGCAAAAATTAATTTAGAAAATATTCTGCCTGACGGAAATGGAAAAACCTTTTCAATAAAAGCAATTAATGTTTCTGATAAGAATTTTTATGTTCAATCTGCTTCATTAAACGGAAGACCCTATAACAAATCATATATAACCTACAACGATATTCTGAACGGAGGCGAACTAATTTTTACCATGGGTGATAAACCAAATCAAAAATGGGGAACAAAAGAAGGAGATTACCCCGTTTCAGAAATCAAAGAAAATAAAATCATCCCTGTTCCAATCATTCAATCTTCCGGAAGTACATTCAAAGGAAAAACAAAAATCACACTGCAATCTTCCGAACCCGGGTTAAAACTTTTCTACATGCTCACCGGACCTTTTGAACGACCGGCTGTCATTCCATATACATCAACCATCGAAATTGATACTACATCCACTCTCTATGCTTTTGCAAAAAATGACACTGATGAAAAGAGCTTAATCACAAAAGGAACGTTTTATAAAAACCCGCATCCGGATTGGAAAATAAAGATCAATTCGGAATATGCTCCGGAGTACACAGGCGGAGGTAATGAAGCAACTATTGATGGAATAAGAGGAGAAACAAACTGGCGAAAGGGCGAATGGCAAGGCTATACCGGGAAAGATTTTGAAGCAATAATTGATCTCGGAAAAACTCAGGAGATAAAAAAGGTTGGTGCCGGATTTCTACAGGATTCGCGTGCCTGGATTTTGTTTCCAACAAAAATTGAATTTGAAATTTCAACGGATGGAAAGAATTTTACTAATGTCGCGACTATTCCGAATACTATTCCTGATAAAGATAATACGGTGCAGATGAAAGATTTTACAGAAAAGATTTCAACACAGAAGGCGCAATTTGTAAAAATAAAAGCAATTAACTATGGAAAACTTCCTGAATGGCACCAGGGATATGATGACAAGGGTACAGCCTGGCTGTTTGTTGATGAGATATTTATTGAATAAACTACTTTTTAGTTTGTTGCTCCATTCAAAAATTTAAGCAAAGGCATCATAGCTTTATAAACCACCGAACATTGTTTGATCAAAGATTTATCTGCAAGCAATTTATCGCTTACAGGTGCCTCAACAATAAAGCTTGTATATTTCAGCAATTCAATATCAGGAAAGTCTTTAGCAAAACCTTTCGGAGCTAATTTCAATTTCGCATCTGATAATATTTTAAAAAACTTTTTAAAAGTTTTATCTGAGAGAATTTTTTTAAAATCTTTGGTGTGATAAAAAATTTCTTTACGAATGTCTTTTAAATGTTCAGATGAAGGCATCCATCTTCCGCCTGCAATGAAAGAAGCACCGGGTTCAACCTGGATATAGAAACAGGCTCTATCAGATTTTCTTCCTCCATTACAAACCACCGCGCTGAAATTAGATTTATATGGAGCTTTATTCTTTGAGAACCGCACATCACGATAAATTCTGAACATAGAATTTTTTGCAGTTTCTCCCTTTAAAGAAGCATCCTGTTTGCTTAGCTCTGTTATCAGCGTATTTACGAATTCTGTGAAGTCTTCCCTTGCAACTTCGTATTTTGCACGATTCTTTTCAAACCAGTCACGGTCATTATTTTTCTGTAATGCTTTAAGAAAATCAAGAGTTGATTTTTGCAACATAGAACTAACAAATAAAAATTAAAATGAAATAATTAAACAATTTTTTTCTTCATTGCAACCAAAATGGCTTCTGAAACAGAATGCACCTGCAGTTTTTTATAAATATTTTTTATGTGATGTCTGACAGTATCATGACTAATGAAAAGCGCATCGGCAACCATCTTATAACTTTTTCCTTTGCATAATTGCTCCAGCACTTCGCGTTCGCGATCAGTAAGTGACGTAGCTTCAAAATTTTTGAAAGATCCAACAACCATTCGTGCTATGCGCGCACTCATTGGGGCCCCGCCTTTTTTCACTTCACGGATAGCATCGAGGATTTCCTCAGGCGAAGCATTCTTTGTAATATAACCACATGCACCTGCGCATAAAGAATCAAAAACGGTTTTGTCATCAGCAAAAATAGTGAGCATGATAACATCTATTTCCGGCAGCACAGCGCGTAATAGCTTCAAGCAATCTATTCCACTCATGCCGGGAAGATTAATATCCATTAATACTACTTCTGGTTTCAGTTCAGGAATCTTTTTTGCTGCTGATTCTCCGTCTGCAAACGTTGCAAGACAATTAAACTCATCCTTATGCTCGTTAAGAATAATTTTTAATCCCTCCCGGAGGTCGTTATTGTCTTCTACTAATACTACCGTTATCATTTTAGTGAGTTTAAAGTTTAAAGGTGGATGTTTTGTTGTCTTGGTACTTGATACTTATGTCTTGATATTTCTTCTATAAATTCAGATTTAGTTTTAATTCAAATAATGTTCCGGTCCCGTTTGAGCGAAGATTAGTATCAGCATGAATAATTTCTGATCTACGTTTTACATTTTTTATTCCGTTACCATTCATGCTGCCATTTGACATGTCAAATCCTTTTCCATTGTCACCAAATCTAAGGGTAAGTGAACCATTAGTTTTTTCCAAATCAAGATAAGTAGAAATTGGTTGTGCATGTTTCAGGCTGTTGTGCATCACTTCTTTAAAAATGAGAAGAATGTGGCGTTTGTAGGACAATGGCAAATCATAATTTTTTAGTTCCTCATTAATTCCATTTGCATTAAATTCAATTCCTGTGTGATCAAATAATTCCTCACCAAAATTTTTTAGTTGAGCATACATGTGGAAGAGTGAATCTTTTTCAGGATCCATTGCCCACAGTAAATCCTTCATGGTAAGATAAAGGCTGCCAGATGTTTCTATAATTTTATCAAGATATGATCTCAATTCTGCTTGTTCAGGCTTTAATTTCTTTTTTAATATTTCACTGAACCATGAAATAGTAGTCAGCTTATGTCCCAGTTCATCATGAAAATCAGCAGCAGTTTCTTTGCGGATCCGTTCTACTTCTTTAATCTGAGCCAATTTCATTTGCAAACGATAGATATGCAGCAGCCACAAAACGATTGCAACAAGTGCAAGAAGTGAAAGATAAAACCAGATGGTTTTGTAAAAAGGCGGTTTGATATTTATTGTTAAGGCGTCACCTTGCTGATTATAAAATCCATCGTTGTTTGATGCCATTACCTTAAATACATATTCTCCGGGGGGAAGCTGAGAAAAATTTACTTTATGTGTGTTGCCGCAATACGTCCAGTCCTTCTGAAATCCCTCAAGCTTGTAAGCATATTGATTTTTTATCGGGTCGTGATAATGTAATGCAATAAAATCAACGGTAAAAGAATTTTCAAAATATTTTAAATTAATACTCTTGTTTCCTGAAGCGTCATACATAAAAGGTTTTGGTTTGCCGGGCATTTCAAAATCTGTAATAAAAACTTTAGGCGGCATAATATCTAATTTTATTTGCGAAGGATAAAAAGAAGTGTATCCCTGAATTCCACCAAAGAAAATCTCTCCGTCATCCGATCTTGAATATGCGCCAGCATTAAATTCATTGCTTTGCAAACCATCATTGATGTCGAAATTTACTGTGGCTTTCGCAAGAGGGTCAAAACGTGTAAGCCCTCCGTTAGTGCTAAGCCATAATAAACCGGTTTGCGGATCTTCGACAGCAGCATAAACCGTATTATTTTTAATTTTATTTTCAGTGCTGTAATTGGTGAAATGAATTTGATTGTTGATGATATTCGCTCTTGTCAATCCATTGAAAGTGGAAAGCCAGATATTTCCCCTGGCATCTTCCATTATACTCTGAATATTATGGCTTCTCAGTGTATTCGTGTCTTTAAGGTTATGATAAAAGACTTCCGGCTTGCTGAAATCAAAATTTTCTCCTGTATGTTTTCTAAAAACTACAAGTCCCATTGCGCTGCCAATCCAGCAATTGCTTTCATGATCAATTAATACAGATTTAATGGAATAACCGCGCTGGTTAGAAATTGCCGGATCAGGATTTTCAAGGAATTTTTCAAAAGAGTCATTGATGCGGTTATATTTAAAAACAGATTTCTTGAAAATGATGTACAAATTATTTTTGGTATCAAGATAAAGTGAACGAATGAACTGTTGCGAATTTTCAGCATCAATGGAATAGGAGATAAACTGAGGGGCATCTGCCGATGCATGTTCAATCCGCTGTACGCCATTTCCAGTGACTATCCATAGTTTGTCTTCCTGGTCCTGAATTACAGAACTGATATAATTATTCATCACTGAATATGGTTTTTTATCATACATGAATAATTTTACATCACCGGTTTTCCGGTTTTGACGTACCAATCCGTTTTGAGTACCGATCCATACCAAACCGCTTTTATCTTTCCACAAACATGTAACTACTGGTGACTCTATCCCTTTATACTCGAGATGATCAGAGTTAAAGTTTTTCAAAACAGGAACTAACTTGTAAGAGCCTCCTGTAAAAGTTCCGATCCACATTAAGCCGGAATTTATTTTATCCTCATTAATACAAAGAATGGAAGTAGTCAGGCGTTCATTGGCAAAGTGAATATGCTTAAGATTTTTGGAAATAAATTCATCATCCAGGTTTTCCTTTTTTAATTCAAACAATCCTCCCCCATCAGTCCCGATCCATAAATTTCCAGTCGCATCAGGATATATATTCTTTATAAATTCTGTCTTGAATGTCTTCAGCAGGTCTAAATCACGCTGAAAAAGATCAGTGAATTTTGAAGTATTATCATCAAACAGATTCAGGCCGTTGCCAGTCCCGATCCACAACTTGCCGTTTGCATCTTCAGCAATTGAACTAATATCATTATTTGAAATTCCTGAGCCATTTTCTTTTGAAAAGAATTCAGTTTTTGAAATAATGGAATCACTAAAGCTCATACGATACAATCCATTGGTACTTGCAACCCATATATTATTTTTCAGGTCAGCATATATTTTGTTTACTATAAGATCAGGTTCTTTTTCATTTTTCAGTTTAAAATAGTTATTAAAATGTATGGAAGCAGTGCCAGGATCATTCCCCGAAATGGTAGCCCTGCTGAATCCTTTCGAAGTACTGATCCAAAGAGTGCCTGAAGGGTCTTCGTAAATATCATTAATGTTGTTGTGGTTTACTGAATTTTGTTTTCCTGAAAAAAAATGCCTGAACTGCGCCTGGGAGGGAATGAAAAGATTAAGCCCGTGATTAGGTGTGCCTATCCACAGCCATCCATTATGATCCACAAGAAGTGCAGTAATAAAATTTGAGGATAATGAAAGTGTGTCAAAAGGATTTTCTCTGAAAATTTTAAATTGTAATCCGTCATAACGGTTCAGACCATCCTGGGTTGCCATCCAGATAAAACCCTGCTTGTCCTGAACAATTTTGTAAACCGAACTTTGTGCAAGACCTTCAGATAAAGAAATGTTTACAGTTTTATAGGATTGGCAAAACAGTTTGGTTTGTAAAAAAAGCACTACCAATATTATTAATGAAGTTTTTAATCCTGTTCTGAAATTCATTTAACAAATTTAGTTATTCCTCTCCGAAAGGCTAAGTAAAGCTACAACATATTAATGTAGCTGAAGAAGTATAAGTACAAATGAAAGATTCAAAACGACTTTGGAACATTGAAACTAAAAATAAAATCCTCTTTCGAAAATTTTCGAAAGAGGATTTTATTTTTAGTTTCAATGTTCCAAAGTCGTTTTGAATCTTTCATTTGTACTTATACTTCTTCAGCTACATTAATATGTTGTAGCTTTACTTAGCCTTTCGGAGAGGAATAACTAAATTTGTTAAATGAATTTCAGAACAGGATTAAAAACTTCATTAATAATATTGGTAGTGCTTTTTTTACAAACCAAACTGTTTTGCCAATCCTATAAAACTGTAAACATTTCTTTATCTGAAGGTCTTGCACAAAGTTCGGTTTACAAAATTGTTCAGGACAAGCAGGGTTTTATCTGGATGGCAACCCAGGATGGTCTGAACCGTTATGACGGATTACAATTTAAAATTTTCAGAGAAAATCCTTTTGACACACTTTCATTATCCTCAAATTTTATTACTGCACTTCTTGTGGATCATAATGGATGGCTGTGGATAGGCACACCTAATCACGGGCTTAATCTTTTCATTCCCTCCCAGGCGCAGTTCAGGCATTTTTTTTCAGGAAAACAAAATTCAGTAAACCACAACAACATTAATGATATTTACGAAGACCCTTCAGGCACTCTTTGGATCAGTACTTCGAAAGGATTCAGCAGGGCTACCATTTCGGGGAATGATCCTGGCACTGCTTCCATACATTTTAATAACTATTTTAAACTGAAAAATGAAAAAGAACCTGATCTTATAGTAAACAAAATATATGCTGACCTGAAAAATAATATATGGGTTGCAAGTACCAATGGATTGTATCGTATGAGCTTTAGTGATTCCATTATTTCAAAAACTGAATTCTTTTCAAAAGAAAATGGCTCAGGAATTTCAAATAATGATATTAGTTCAATTGCTGAAGATGCAAACGGCAAGTTGTGGATCGGGACTGGCAACGGCCTGAATCTGTTTGATGATAATACTTCAAAATTCACTGATCTTTTTCAGCGTGATTTAGACCTGCTGAAGACATTCAAGACAGAATTTATAAAGAATATATATCCTGATGCGACTGGAAATTTATGGATCGGGACTGATGGGGGAGGATTGTTTGAATTAAAAAAGGAAAACCTGGATGATGAATTTATTTCCAAAAATCTTAAGCATATTCACTTTGCCAATGAACGCCTGACTACTTCCATTCTTTGTATTAATGAGGATAAAATAAATTCCGGCTTAATGTGGATCGGAACTTTTACAGGAGGCTCTTACAAGTTAGTTCCTGTTTTGAAAAACTTTAACTCTGATCATCTCGAGTATAAAGGGATAGAGTCACCAGTAGTTACATGTTTGTGGAAAGATAAAAGCGGTTTGGTATGGATCGGTACTCAAAACGGATTGGTACGTCAAAACCGGAAAACCGGTGATGTAAAATTATTCATGTATGATAAAAAACCATATTCAGTGATGAATAATTATATCAGTTCTGTAATTCAGGACCAGGAAGACAAACTATGGATAGTCACTGGAAATGGCGTACAGCGGATTGAACATGCATCGGCAGATGCCCCTCAGTTTATCTCCTATTCCATTGATGCTGAAAATTCGCAACAGTTCATTCGTTCACTTTATCTTGATACCAAAAATAATTTGTACATCATTTTCAAGAAATCTGTTTTTAAATATAACCGCATCAATGACTCTTTTGAAAAATTCCTTGAAAATCCTGATCCGGCAATTTCTAACCAGCGCGGTTATTCCATTAAATCTGTATTAATTGATCATGAAAGCAATTGCTGGATTGGCAGCGCAATGGGACTTGTAGTTTTTAGAAAACATACAGGAGAAAATTTTGATTTCAGCAAGCCGGAAGTCTTTTATCATAACCTTAAAGACACGAATACACTGAGAAGCCATAATATTCAGAGTATAATGGAAGATGCCAGGGGAAATATCTGGCTTTCCACTTTCAATGGATTGACAAGAGCGAATATCATCAACAATCAAATTCATTTCACCAATTACAGCACTGAAAATAAAATTAAAAATAATACGGTTTATGCTGCTGTCGAAGATCCGCAAACCGGTTTATTATGGCTTAGCACTAACGGAGGGCTTACACGTTTTGACCCTCTTGCGAAAGCCACAGTAAATTTCGACATCAATGATGGTTTGCAAAGCAATGAATTTAATGCTGGCGCATATTCAAGATCGGATGACGGAGAGATTTTCTTTGGTGGAATTCAGGGATACACTTCTTTTTATCCTTCGCAAATAAAATTAGATATTATGCCGCCTAAAGTTTTTATTACAGATTTTGAAATGCCCGGCAAACCAAAACCTTTTATGTATGACGCTTCAGGAAACAAGAGTATTAATTTAAAATATTTTGAAAATTCTTTTACCGTTGATTTTATTGCATTACATTATCACGACCCGATAAAAAATCAATATGCTTACAAGCTTGAGGGATTTCAGAAGGACTGGACGTATTGCGGCAACACACATAAAGTAAATTTTTCTCAGCTTCCCCCCGGAGAATATGTATTTAAGGTAATGGCATCAAACAACGATGGATTTTATAATCAGCAAGGTGACGCCTTAACAATAAATATCAAACCGCCTTTTTACAAAACCATCTGGTTTTATCTTTCACTTCTTGCACTTGTTGCAATCGTTTTGTGGCTGCTGCATATCTATCGTTTGCAAATGAAATTGGCTCAGATTAAAGAAGTAGAACGGATCCGCAAAGAAACTGCTGCTGATTTTCATGATGAACTGGGACATAAGCTGACTACTATTTCATGGTTCAGTGAAATATTAAAAAAGAAATTAAAGCCTGAACAAGCAGAATTGAGATCATATCTTGATAAAATTATAGAAACATCTGGCAGCCTTTATCTTACCATGAAGGATTTACTGTGGGCAATGGATCCTGAAAAAGATTCACTCTTCCACATGTATGCTCAACTAAAAAATTTTGGTGAGGAATTATTTGATCACACAGGAATTGAATTTAATGCAAATGGAATTAATGAGGAACTAAAAAATTATGATTTGCCATTGTCCTACAAACGCCACATTCTTCTCATTTTTAAAGAAGTGATGCACAACAGCCTGAAACATGCACAACCAATTTCTACTTATCTTGATTTGGAAAAAACTAATGGTTCACTTACCCTTAGATTTGGTGACAATGGAAAAGGATTTGACATGTCAAATGGCAGCATGAATGGTAACGGAATAAAAAATGTAAAACGTAGATCAGAAATTATTCATGCTGATACTAATCTTCGCTCAAACGGGACCGGAACATTATTTGAATTAAAACTAAATCTGAATTTATAGAAGAAATATCAAGACATAAGTATCAAGTACCAAGACAACAAAACATCCACCTTTAAACTTTAAACTCACTAAAATGATAACGGTAGTATTAGTAGAAGACAATAACGACCTCCGGGAGGGATTAAAAATTATTCTTAACGAGCATAAGGATGAGTTTAATTGTCTTGCAACGTTTGCAGACGGAGAATCAGCAGCAAAAAAGATTCCTGAACTGAAACCAGAAGTAGTATTAATGGATATTAATCTTCCCGGCATGAGTGGAATAGATTGCTTGAAGCTATTACGCGCTGTGCTGCCGGAAATAGATGTTATCATGCTCACTATTTTTGCTGATGACAAAACCGTTTTTGATTCTTTATGCGCAGGTGCATGTGGTTATATTACAAAGAATGCTTCGCCTGAGGAAATCCTCGATGCTATCCGTGAAGTGAAAAAAGGCGGGGCCCCAATGAGTGCGCGCATAGCACGAATGGTTGTTGGATCTTTCAAAAATTTTGAAGCTACGTCACTTACTGATCGCGAACGCGAAGTGCTGGAGCAATTATGCAAAGGAAAAAGTTATAAGATGGTTGCCGATGCGCTTTTCATTAGTCATGATACTGTCAGACATCACATAAAAAATATTTATAAAAAACTGCAGGTGCATTCTGTTTCAGAAGCCATTTTGGTTGCAATGAAGAAAAAAATTGTTTAATTATTTCATTTTAATTTTTATTTGTTAGTTCTATGTTGCAAAAATCAACTCTTGATTTTCTTAAAGCATTACAGAAAAATAATGACCGTGACTGGTTTGAAAAGAATCGTGCAAAATACGAAGTTGCAAGGGAAGACTTCACAGAATTCGTAAATACGCTGATAACAGAGCTAAGCAAACAGGATGCTTCTTTAAAGGGAGAAACTGCAAAAAATTCTATGTTCAGAATTTATCGTGATGTGCGGTTCTCAAAGAATAAAGCTCCATATAAATCTAATTTCAGCGCGGTGGTTTGTAATGGAGGAAGAAAATCTGATAGAGCCTGTTTCTATATCCAGGTTGAACCCGGTGCTTCTTTCATTGCAGGCGGAAGATGGATGCCTTCATCTGAACATTTAAAAGACATTCGTAAAGAAATTTTTTATCACACCAAAGATTTTAAAAAAATTCTCTCAGATAAAACTTTTAAAAAGTTTTTTAAAATATTATCAGATGCGAAATTGAAATTAGCTCCGAAAGGTTTTGCTAAAGACTTTCCTGATATTGAATTGCTGAAATATACAAGCTTTATTGTTGAGGCACCTGTAAGCGATAAATTGCTTGCAGATAAATCTTTGATCAAACAATGTTCGGTGGTTTATAAAGCTATGATGCCTTTGCTTAAATTTTTGAATGGAGCAACAAACTAAAAAGTAGTTTATTCAATAAATATCTCATCAACAAACAGCCAGGCTGTACCCTTGTCATCATATCCCTGGTGCCATTCAGGAAGTTTTCCATAGTTAATTGCTTTTATTTTTACAAATTGCGCCTTCTGTGTTGAAATCTTTTCTGTAAAATCTTTCATCTGCACCGTATTATCTTTATCAGGAATAGTATTCGGAATAGTCGCGACATTAGTAAAATTCTTTCCATCCGTTGAAATTTCAAATTCAATTTTTGTTGGAAACAAAATCCAGGCACGCGAATCCTGTAGAAATCCGGCACCAACCTTTTTTATCTCCTGAGTTTTTCCGAGATCAATTATTGCTTCAAAATCTTTCCCGGTATAGCCTTGCCATTCGCCCTTTCGCCAGTTTGTTTCTCCTCTTATTCCATCAATAGTTGCTTCATTACCTCCGCCTGTGTACTCCGGAGCATATTCCGAATTGATCTTTATTTTCCAATCCGGATGCGGGTTTTTATAAAACGTTCCTTTTGTGATTAAGCTCTTTTCATCAGTGTCATTTTTTGCAAAAGCATAGAGAGTGGATGTAGTATCAATTTCGATGGTTGATGTATATGGAATGACAGCCGGTCGTTCAAAAGGTCCGGTGAGCATGTAGAAAAGTTTTAACCCGGGTTCGGAAGATTGCAGTGTGATTTTTGTTTTTCCTTTGAATGTACTTCCGGAAGATTGAATGATTGGAACAGGGATGATTTTATTTTCTTTGATTTCTGAAACGGGGTAATCTCCTTCTTTTGTTCCCCATTTTTGATTTGGTTTATCACCCATGGTAAAAATTAGTTCGCCTCCGTTCAGAATATCGTTGTAGGTTATATATGATTTGTTATAGGGTCTTCCGTTTAATGAAGCAGATTGAACATAAAAATTCTTATCAGAAACATTAATTGCTTTTATTGAAAAGGTTTTTCCATTTCCGTCAGGCAGAATATTTTCTAAATTAATTTTTGCTTCTTTGAAAATCGGAGTTCCGATTGCGAAAACAGGAGAGCCGGGTGTGACTTGGTAAATTCCCATTGCACTTAGAATATACCATGCGCTCATTTGACCGCAATCTTCATTGCCTATTAGTCCGTCAGGTTGGGCGTGATAAAATTCACTTGTGATGCGATGAATTTTTTCCTGTGTTTTCCAGGGTTTGCCTATATAGTTATACAGATATGCCATGTGATGGCTCGGTTCGTTTCCATGCGCATACTGACCGATAAGACCAGTTATATCTGATTGCTCGCGACCGGTAGTTTGAGTTGGTGCGGAAAACAGACCATCTAATTTCTTTTCAAATTTTTCTTTTCCTCCCATCTTACTAATTAATCCGTCAATATCCTGGGGAACAAAAAAGGTGTATTGCCAGGCGTTGGCTTCTGTATAATTATTATTTACTTCGCGCGGATCGAACGGGGAAAGCCAATTGCCGTTTTTCTTTGGTCGTATAAATCCTGTTTCGGTATCGAAAAGGTTTTTCCAGTTTTGTGCTCGGTGGAGGTAACTAATGTAATCATCTTTCTGATCATTGATGGAAGCCATTTGTGCAATGCACCAGTCGTCATAAGCGTATTCTAATGTTTTTGAAACTGACTCGCCTTCGTCTTCCATGGAAAGAAATCCATGATCCATGTATTTGCCTAAGCCAAAGCGGTCTGTTGACTCAGCGCTTTTTTTCATTGCCGTTAACGCTTTTGACAAATCAAAATTGCGGATGCCTTTTACGGCAGCATCTGTAATTACAGGCACAGAATGGTATCCGATCATACATTCGGTTTCGTTTGATGCAAATTCCCATACAGGCAATAATCCTCCTTCATCATATTGCGTAAGGAAAGTTTTTATGTAATCTAATGTGCGCTTGCGGTCAATGATAGTCATAAGCGGATGCCATGCACGGAAAGTGTCCCATAAAGAAAAAACGGTATAATAATTAAATCCGTCAGTAGTGTGAATTTTAAAATCCCTGCCAAGGTATTTTCCATCCACATCGCTATATATATTTGGAACTATCATACAATGATAGAGTGCGGTGTAAAAAGTTTTTAGCTGATCTGGTGTGCCCTCGCTTACTGTTATTTTATTTAGCTCTTTGTTCCATGCGGCTTCGGCAGCAAGTTTTGTTTTTTCAAAATCCCACCCGGGAAGTTCGGCTTCAAGGTTTTTTCTTGCGCCTTCTATGCTTACTCCCGAAATTGCTACTTTGACATATATGCTTTCCCCGACAAGGGTTTTGAATTGAAAATTTGTTTTAGTGCTCTGTTGTGTTATTCCACTGGCGCCACGAAGTGTAATTTTTAAGCTGTCTAAATAAAAATCGGCTGCGATGAATGGTTTTGAAAACTGAATTACGAAATATATAACCTGGTTTTTAGCCCAGTTTTCGCTTCTTCGCATTCCTTCAACTGTTGTTTCGTTAACTATCTGTACTGATGCTTCAAGGACTTTGTCACGGTGAGCTAAATCAAGAATAATATTTACCTGATCTGTTTTTGGAAATGTGTATTTGTGAAATCCTGTACGCAAAGTTGTTGTCAGTTCAACATCAATATTATTATTATCAAGGTGAATTGAATAATGTCCCGGTGAGGCTTTTTCTTTTTGATGAGAGAAACGGGAAGCGTATTTTTTATTTTCATAAACAGGCTTTCCTGTAGTTGGCATTAGTAAAATATCTCCGTAATCGGAACAGCCTGTACCGCTGAGATGAGTATGGGTGAAACCATAAATCATAGAATCGGAATGGTGGTAGCCACCACAACCATCCCAGCTTTGATCGGTACGGGTGTCGGGGCTGAGCTGAACCATACCAAAGGGAAGTGTTGCACCGGGATAAGTGTGACCGTGACCTCCGGTGCCAATAAATGGATCAACGTATTGAGTGAGGGGTGTTTGGGAAAAACAGGATGTAGGGTGTAGAATGTAAAATGTAAAACATAGAAAGATGCATTTGAATTTTTTTGAAGACGGCATGTGAATGTGTTTTTGGCCAAAGATAAAAGAAAAGTTCTCCTGACAAATTCTATTGTTTGTTTCTTTTATATAAAATATTTACTTCTTACTTTTGATCTTTAAATCTAAAATCAAAAATCAAATCAACATGAAAAATCTAATTTACATTTTTGCTATTGCAGTGATGGCTGCTTCTTGCAAGATGCCAGGTAATAACATGGGCGATTCAACAGCGGATGTTAATAAAGCAAGAATGCAAAAGTTCTACTATGAAGTTATTAACGCGCACAATGTGGCAGTGCTTGATTCATTTTGTTCAGCAGACTTTGTAGATCATAACCCTGACCCCGGTCATAGCGGGAAGGGAATGGATGACTTGAAAGAAAGCTTTACTGATTTCATGACCGGTTTCCCTGATATTCATGTGTCAACAAATTTTATGATTGCACAGGGCGATACTGTGATGGCTCATGTAACGATGACAGGAACTAATTCAGGAGCTATGGGCGGCATGCCCGCTACTAACAAGCAATTCAGCATGGACGGAATTGATGTGATTGTAATTAAGGATGGGAAAGCTGTTGAACGCTGGGGCTTTTTTGACAGCATGAAAATGAAGGATCTTGGTATGTTGCCTGAACGGGGCGCAGCACCTGATAGTGCAATGACCAAAACTGGTAATGAGCAAAAATAATTGAATGCATATTTTCAGAAAAGTCTTTCCTTCATCGAAAGAGGGAACTTTTTATTTTTATATACATAAAGTTCTTTTTTAGCAATCAACTGACTGGTAACAGGATAAAACTCAGTTATGACATAAAGTAAAATCAAAAGGCTTCCATGATCTTTTCCATTTTCAATCCGCGCGAACCTTTGATTAAAATGGATGCATTAAGAAAATTTTGTTTTTGAATAAAAGTGTTAGCTTCATCAGAATTATTTAAAAAATGCAGATTAGAACCCTTTCGGGGATTCAGTTTATTTGAAAACTGATTGAAGTTTTTTCCGACAAGAATGATTTCCTCAACATTTAATTTTTTTAAAAGTTCAATAATATTTAGGTGCTCCCGTTCGCTTTCATCACCCAATTCGAGCATGTCACCAAGAATGGCAATTTTTTTTTCTGAATAATTTTTTTCAAAATTCAGCAACGCAGCTTCCATACTACTGGGGTTTGCATTATAATAATCAAGAATAAATGTATTGGAGTTTTTTTTAACAACCTGTGAACGCTGATTTGATGGTACGTAATTTTCAATTCCTTTTTTGATCCCCTCTTTTTCAACACCAAAATACTTGCCGATACAAACTGCGGCAAGAATGTTTTCAAAATTATAATTGCCTGTAAGATTAGAAGAAACAATTTCTTTTTCAGAATTATTTTTTGAATACCAGTTTATTTGCAGAAATGGTTTTGATTCCTCAATTGTTCCTGTGAAATCAAAATTTTTACTGCTGCCATAAGTTATGATGCTTGCATAATCCCCGCAAAGTTTATTTAAGATCGCATCATCGGCATGAAGGAATATTTTTCCATTTGTTTTTTTCAGGTAATCGTACAATTCGCCTTTTCCTTTTTTAACCCCTTCAATTCCCCCGAAGCCTTCCAGATGAGCTTTGCCAATATTGGTAATCAATCCAAAATCAGGCTCAGCAATTTTACTTAATAATTCGATTTCTTTTTGATGATTTGCTCCCATTTCAATAACAGCAATTTCATGTGATGACTTAAGGGATAAAAGGGTAAGCGGCACTCCGATGTGATTATTCAAATTTCCCTGGGTTGCATGCGTATTGAATTTTTGACTGAGCACAGCATTTATCAATTCTTTGGTAGTGGTTTTACCATTACTTCCTGTTAAAGCAATCATCTTTGTTTTTAATTGCCTTCTGTGAAAAGTAGCCAGTTGCTGCAATGTTTTCAGAACATCATGTACCACAATTAATCGCTCATCCGGTTTGAAATTTTCGTCATCAACAATTGCATAACCAGCGCCTTTTTTAATGGAATCAATTGCAAAATCATTTCCATTAAAATTTTCTCCGCGCAAAGCAAAAAACAAGCAGCCCGCAGAAATTTTTCGTGTATCAGTGCATACAGTCTGATCTGCACTGATAAATTTTGAATAAATATTTTCAATTACCGATTCCATAAGTCAGCTATTATTCATCAATGATGTTTTCATTTCCACTTTTTGTAAATATCATTTTAACTCAAAAAAAAGGCTTTCTCCTGAATGACACCCGAGCAGATTTCACTTTACTTTCGCTCACAACGTGCAAAAATAAAAACGCTCCCTGATAAATTTATCGGGGAGCGCATATAATGATGATGGAGTTAAAATTTATTTATTTTTTTTCTTATGCTCTTTTGTTGCTCTGTTTCCTATCGGGCTGCCCACTCTTGCCATTGCACATCGAAAGCCGATGTAATCCGTAGCTATCCTTTCGTCAAGAAACCGTCTTGATCCGGGATTCATCCAATAAGCGCGGTCTTTCCAAGAACCACCCTTATAAACACGCGAATGATCATCCACCATAGAGGATACGCCATAACTATATGCCACAAATTCTGCTTCATCACCGTCAAGGAAATTGATATTATCCGCTTTGCGGTAATTTCTTCTGTCAACATTTTCTTCTTCAGTTACATCACGATACATTACTCTTCCCAAACTGTCTTTTTCAGCTACTTGTCCTTCTTCATCGGTTAATTGTGTTTTAAATACATTTCCTCTGTATGAATTAAAATCATCTTTGTCTTCATGAGATAAAGGACGGTAAACATCCGCCACCCATTCCGCTACATTGCCAGCCATGTTAAACAATCCATAATCATTTGGAACATAAGAAATAACAGGTGCCGGAATGTCTGCATTGTCATTGAGATGTCCGGCAGTACCCATATTGTCACCTCTGCCTCTTTTAAAGTTTGCAAGCATTTCGCCTTTATGCTTTTCTTCAGCATCGCGCACAACGTGTCCCGACCATGGATAAACTTTTCTATCAGTAACTCTTTCAAACATGGTATTGCCAATTAAAGCATAAGCCGAATATTCCCATTCGGCTTCGGTAGGCAGCCGGTAACGAGGAAGAAGAACGCCATCTTCCATACGAACTTTCCTGGTATCGCGATTAGGATTCAGATCAATTAGGTCGCTTTTTACCAAGCCTTCATACTGAGCAGATAAATATGCATCAGTATTAAAATTATCTTCATTAACCTGTGCTGGATTTATACGAAGGATACCTTCACGTATAAGAATTGCCTCGTTCACGCGGTCAGTTCTCCAGGCAGCATAATCATTTGCTTGCAGCCAATTTACCCCAACAACAGGATAATCCTGGTAAGCAGGGTGACGAAGATATAATTCAACATAAGGTTCATTATAAGCAAGTTTCGATCTCCAAACCAAGGTATCGGGCAATGATTTTTTATAGACCTCCGGATAATCCGTTCCGAAAACACGGTCTAACCAATACAAATATTCTAAATAATGAACATTTGCAATTTCTGTTTCATCCATATAAAACGAAGCAACAGTTACTCTTCGTGGAACATTATCCCAGTCCATAGTAATGTCCTGTTCGGTGCGCCCCATAGTGAAAGTTCCGCCTTCAATAAGAATAAGTCCGGGACCCGTTTCCTGTTCATCATAAGGAACCACTTCAAATCCTCCGTTCTTTTCATCGTTATACCCCCATCCTGTGGTATTGGATTTTGGCTTGTTACAAGAGGTAAAAATCAATATTCCAAACAATAGAGCAGGAAGAGAATTGATCAGCAATTTTTTCATGTTATGTTTATTTTGGAGAAGCAAATGTAATTCATTTTTTAAATATGCAAATAACTAAAAGGAAGGGCAACTTATTGTTCTGAACCTTTTCTTTTTAGGAGTGCACTCAAACTGCATTCCGAAACTGATTTCATGCGCGCCAAGAGAAGAACTTTCGGTTAGTTGGGACACGGTAACATCATAACTGTACCCGAACTTAAAAAGTCCTTTTTGAATCCCTATCAGGGCGGTCACAGATTCGCCTTTGAAACCGTTGCTCATATTTGCTTTAAACCATAATCCTCCGATTAAAGGAGAATGGGTTATATAGGCACCCAAGTTCAGATAATTAGTGCTCCCCTGTTGCTGAAAAATGGCATTGGGAGAAAGATACGTTCCGTTATCGTGATCTTTTGCATACCTGTAGCTTTCTGTGTTGCCCAAAGAAATCATTCCACCGATGTGGACTGTTATTCGCCTGGGAAGAGGACTTGTTCCTTTTACTATAAATGCTTCGTCAGGCTCGGTTAAATGAAAAACCGAAAGACCTCCGTAAATTGTAGATGAATATGCAATTATTCCTGCTGAAAAGTCTGCAAAAGAAGTGGTTTCATTTGGCGGCTGTTCCTGGGTTGGATAAACAAATCCAAAACGCGGATCAATCATATCCGCGAATGTAAGTTTATACCAATCCAAATGCTTTTGAACGTAGGTTGCCTGCAATCCGACCCGGATGGAAAAATCCCTTGCTACGCTCATTTGGTAAGCGTAAATTCCGCTGATGTTTGTAGTTGCAATAGTGTTATCTCCGGCTTTATCATTCAATATATTTATTCCAACTCCGCCTGACAATAAATCCACATGCTGATCATAAGATGCACTGTAGGTAATGTATGTTTTATCAAAACCGGGCCATTGATTGCGGTAGTTCAAAGCTAATCGAGGGCACCTTGCGGAACCTGCAAAAGCGGGATTCAGATAAATCGGAGATGCGTAAAACTGTGTAAATACCGGATCTTGTGCCTGTATAAAGCCACTGATGGTGAGAAGAAGAACAAGAGTAAATATTCGTTTCATGTATTTGATTTTTCCCATTTAAGAGAATTTATACGAATAAAATAATATTTGTTGCAAAAAAACTGAAATTTATTACAATAAGCTATTTAAGATGGCGTTTCAGGTGTGTTAACTCTTTGGATATTTTTCACAAATATAGCCAATTTCAAAATTAAGAAAAATAATTTAATTCTATTATTGCATTACTCTTAAAATCCGCAACCTTAATTTATTTAACTTTGTATGACATGTTATTAACGAAAAAATGAGAAAATATTATTTAACATCCGTATTTATTTTTTTGTTTACTGCATCTTTTTCGCAGTCTGCAAAAAATTCAACTCACAGGATCATTATTTGGAAACCTCCTTTTGAATCAAAAATTTCTGAAAATGAAAGTATCACGCTGTTAAATTTTGAAGGAGCGAAGTACGATCCTTCCAAAAAATCTCTTCCATTCTACGGTGAAACTTTTGATGACAAATTTGATAATTCTGTTGTGGAAGCCAAAACTGAACTATTAAATGATGTTTATGAACCTTTAAAGGAAACTTCCTTAATAACAGATCCGTCTTTAATCAGCAGCCAGATTGTTGTAAAGACTACAATCGGATATGAGCGAAAAATACCAATATTGGCTTATTCTTTTATACCGATAAGAAAAAACCCGCTTACTAATTCTTATGAAAAGCTAGTTTCGTTTGATTTGAAATTTACGCCCTTAAAAACTGTAAATATTTTAAATAATATTGCCCGATATTATGCCCCTAATTCTGTTTTGGCAACAGGAACGTGGTTCAAAATAGCCGTAGTTCAAGATGGTGTTTACAAAATAACAGGCGATTTCTTAAAACATCTTGGGGTTGACACTACCAATCTTGATCCGAGAAACATTAAGTTATTCGGCAATGGAGGTGGCATGCTTCCCTATCTGAATGCTGCTCCGAGAGCAGATGACCTGGTGGAAAATGCTATTGCGGTAGCAGGTGAATCTGATGGTCATTTTAATACCGGTGATTATATTTTATTTTTCGGACAGGCACCAGACCAATGGCATTTAGATGCATCGGATAATAAATTTCATCATACCAAAAATTTATTCAGTGACACTACTTTTTATTTTCTGACTTATGATATTGGAGGTGTTTCCAAGAGGATAGGTATTCAAACTTCCTCACCTGGAAGTGCGAGTGCTGTTACTTCTTTTGATGATTATAAGTTTTATGAAAATGATTTTACAAATTTTATCAAATCGGGTAGAAAGTTTTATGGTGAATCATTTGATGCAAACCTCAATCAATCGTTTGCTTTCAATTTTCCGAATATTTTAACTTCCTCGCCTGTTTATTTAAAAACAAGTTTAATGGCGCATTCATATTCGCTCAGTTCTTTCAGCATTAAATACTCGGGCAATTTGATTTGCCAGGTTTCAATGGGAGCTGTCAGTTCAAGCTACACTGGCGATTATGGAACGGAAGGGACATGCCTTTCTTCATTCAACGCGGCCAACTCAAATATTAAATTAGATATTACATACAATCAGCCTGCTTCTACTTCAATCGGGTATCTTGATTATATTGAATTAAATGCAAGAAGAAGTTTAATTATGGACGGAAATCAAATGATGTTTCGTGATAGAAATTCTGTAGGCACTCAAAATGCAAGCTATACTTTAGACGGCTATAATCCCTCTATTCAAATTTGGGATATTTCCGATATTTATAATATAAAAGAGCAATCGGTTTCATCAGCAGGAAATTTTATTGTTCCTGCTTCCGATCTCCATGAATTTATTGCCTTTAATAATGCGTCAGGCTTTTTAACTCCTTATGTTCACGGAAAAATTGATAATCAGAATTTGCATTCGCTGGCTCAGACAGATTTAATTATTGTTTCTAATCCAAAATTTATCAGTGAAGCAAATCGCCTTGCTGATTTTCACCGTACACATGATAATCTTCGTGTAGTTGTTGCTGATGTAAACCAGGTTTACAATGAATATTCATCAGGTGCGAGGGATGTTACTGCACTCCGCGATTTTGTAAAAATGTTTTACGACCGCAATACAAATGATATTCCGCGATACTTTTTATTATTTGGTGATGGCTCTTATGAAAATAAAAAAGATTATTCAGGCAATACTAATTTTCTTCCTACTTACGAATCTGTAAATTCATTGTCCGTTACGGAATCGTATGTGTCAGATGATTATTTCGGACTGCTTGATTCGCTTGAAGGAATCTGGGATCCGAATGGTCAACCGGAATATCTTGATGTAGGTGTAGGTCGCTTTCCGGTAAAAACCTTGTATGAGGCGACTGCATTGGTGGATAAAGTGATCCGGTATGAAACCCCGGGAACTGTTACCGATGCTACCGCCTGCAACATAAGTAACTCCAGCCTTGGCGATTGGAGAAATGTTATTTGTCTTGTTGCTGATGACGAGGACTCAAGCATACATCTTACACAAACTGAAGATTTGCTCATTCACATTGATACTGAATTTAACCTGGATAAAATTTATTTAGATGCTTACCATGAGGAAAGGACTCCGGGAGGTCAGCGGTATCCGGATGTGAATGTGGCATTAAATAACAGGGTGGAAAAAGGAGCTTTCCTTGTTAACTACACCGGTCACGGAGGTGAAATCGGCTGGGCACATGAAGATATTTTGAATAATACGATGATCAATGGCTGGAGTAATAAATTTAACATGCCTCTGTTTATTACAGCAACCTGTGAGTTCAGCAGGTATGATGATCCGGGAAGGACTTCAGCCGGAGAAAATGTTTTATTAAATCCCAATGGCGGAGGTATCGCATTATATTCCACATCAAGACTTGTTTACTCTTCTCCAAATGCCGTGTTGAACCAGGATTTGGTTAAATATATGTTTCAACCAGTGAACGGGGAAAAACCAAGGTTAGGCGATATTTTCAGATTAACAAAACGTGATAATGCGCAGAGCGTTAATCCGCGAAATTTTGTTTTGCTCGGTGATCCTGCTATGCAGCTGGCTTATCCCGAATATGATATTGTTGCAACCAAAGTTAACGGTCAGAATATTATTGCTCTTGCAGACACAATCAGCGCTTTGAGTAAAATAACTATAAGCGGTGAAATAAGAAATAATGGTCAAAAGCTTACGAATTTTAATGGAGTAGTATATCCGACAGTATTTGATAAAGTTGTTTATGTGCACACATTGGTGAACGATCCAGCCAGCCAGCCGGAAACATTTAAGCTGCAAAAAAATATTTTATACAAAGGAAAAGCCAGCGTGGTCAATGGTGATTTTTCGTTCACATTTATTGTTCCCAAAGATATTGCATATAATTTCGGGACTGGAAGGTTGAGCTTTTATGCACAAGATGGTGTCACTGATGCTTCAGGATATTATGACAGCCTTATTATCGGAGGCGTTTCGCAGAATTCACAGGTTGATAATGCGGGACCTGATATAAAATTATATTTAAACAATGATAGATTTGTTTTCGGAGGGCTTACTGATCAGCATCCGAAAATATATGCGGTAGTGACTGACAGCACCGGTGTAAATACAGTAGGAAACGGAATTGGTCATGATATCACTGCAGTTCTTGACGGAAAATCTGATCCTGTTTACGTACTCAATGATTTTTATGAAGCGGATTTGAACAGCTATCAGCAGGGAAAAATATTATACAGGCTGGATGACCTTGAAGACGGGAGACATAATTTAAAATTAAAAGTGTGGGACATTTACAACAACTCTTCAGAAGCATATACTGAATTTATTGTGGCATCAGATGCGCAGATTGCGTTGAGTCACGTACTGAATTATCCGAATCCTTTCACTACGCACACTACTTTCTTTTTTGAACACAATCAGCCCTGCAATAACCTGGATGTTCAGGTTCAGATATTTACAGTATCAGGAAAACTTATTAAAACAATCATTGATCATGTTGTTTGCCAGGGTTACCGTTCCGATAAAATTGAATGGAACGGCAGAGATGATTTCAACGATCCCATCGGAAGAGGGGTTTATATATACCGCTTAAAAATAAAAACTACTGATGGAAAAACAGCAGAAAAGATTGAAAAGCTGGTGGTTTTAAAATAATTGAAGATTAAAGATTAAAACAATAGCCCCTCTCTTCAATATTTAATCATTCATAGCGTGAAACTATTTTTAATATTATTCGTTTATATTTGCAGTCCTTTTTTATAAAAGGCAATAAATCATAGGGCAATTCGTTTGTTGAATCTCCGAAACAGGTTATTAAAAATAAATCTATTGTTTCTTATCCAAAAAAATAATTTTGAAATGAATATCAACTTTAAAAAAACAGCCGCATTATTTTTTTCAGTAGTTGCAGGAATTAATTTGGCCCATAGTCAGAGCACCGGTGAAAGTAATCTTTTGGGGCAAATAAATACCATCACTACCGCAGTGCCATTTCTTATGATTTCTCCTGATGCCAGGGCTGGAGGAATGGGCGATGCAGGTGTTGCTTCTTCACCCGATGCCAACTCCATCGCATGGAATGCATCCAAATTAGCTTTCATGGAAAAGAATTTCGGAGCTTCTATTTCTTACACACCCTGGTTAAGACAGTTAGTGAACGATATTAACTTATCTTATGTATCTGTTTACAGAAAGTTGAAAAAAGATCAAACCATTGGGATGTCTCTGCGTTATTTTTCACTCGGTCAAATTGATTTTACAGGTACAGCAGGCGAACCGCTGGGAACCGCTAATCCCAACGAATTTGCTTTTGATCTTGCTTATGCAAGAAAATTAAGCGAAAAATTTTCAGGAGGAATTGCGTTAAGATACATTCATTCAGATTTAACTAACGGGTATGGAGTAGGCGCAGAAGCTACCAGTGCAGGCACTTCGGTTGCTGCCGATATTACAGGATACTATCAATCGCCCATTACGGTAAGCAAAAAAGATGCAGTTCTGGCAATAGGAATGGCAATTACCAATATAGGTTCAAAAATTTCTTATACCTCAACAGGTGATAAAGACTTTATTCCTATCAATCTTCGTTTAGGACCTTCGCTTAAGCTAAAGCTTAATGATTATAATGAGTTAACCTTTTTATTAGACATTAATAAACTTTTAGTTCCAACTCCTCCGGTTTATTCGGACTCGGTAGTAAATGGAACTCAGTTAATTCTTTTTGGTCAATCTTCTGATGTAAGTGTTCCTGCCGGTATGATCCAATCCTTCAGCGATGCTCCGGGTGGATTTAGTGAAGAAATAAAAGAATTTAACCTTTGCGGTGGCATGGAATATTGGTACGATAAACAATTCGCCTTCAGGGCAGGATACTTTTTTGAATCGGCAACAAAAGGAAACAGAAAGTATTTTACGCTTGGTGCCGGGGTTAAGTACAGTGTTTTCGGACTTGACTTTGCTTATTTAATTCCAACTGAACAACGCAATCCTTTGGAAAATACGCTTCGCTTCAGCTTAACTTTTGATTTTGATGCTTCAAAAGGCGGAAGCAGTGAAGAAGAAACGACTGAATAAAGGATGTTATCTTCAGAAATTTTAAAGGCTGGTTTTAATTAATCAGCCTTTTTTAATTGATTATTTTCCATACTATACTAATACCTATTAGAAAATAATCCAAACGAAATTTGTATTATGCCGATAGAGAAGCGTCCAAACTGTCTAGTCCTGAAATAGGTTGACGGATTTTACAATCAAATTCAAAAAATGAAAGATGTAAAAACAGAACACAAAAAAAAACAATTTGTAAAAGAAGGACCAGCCTTTTATGTAGCACACAAAAGGT
>JBDSOU010000193.1:0-2854 GCA_039914625.1 Bacteroidia bacterium
TAAAAACGGGAGGTTGGTTTTCCGAAAAAAGAGTTTTGATTTCGCCCGAAACATTTCAAAAAACTGATTGGGAATCAAAAACATTTTCTGTAAATCTTACCCAGGAAAAAATAAAAAACAGCCCCGACATTGACACGGATAAACCCGTTTCGCGCCAGCAGGAAGAGTTGATGCGCGGATACTACACTTGGCCCGGCTATTATGGATACGGGGACGGGTTCGGGATGTACGGATACTGGGGGCTTGGCATGTGGGGCTATCCGATAGTTGAAGAAAGCGCGGTAGAAAAGGAAATCCAAAAAATGAAAGCGACAGAGCATGCGAATGACAATCCGCATCTGCGAAGCACACATGAAGTTACAGGTTATGATATTCATGCAACGGATGGTGACATAGGTGAAGTGGATGATTTTATAATTGATGATGCAACCTGGAAAATTCATTTTCTTGTTGTGGAAACCGGCAACTGGTTTTCGGGAAAAAAGGTGCTTATTTCACCAAACAAAATAAAGGAAATAGATTGGGAAACCGGTGCCGTGATTATTGATACTACCATAGCCCATGTGAAGAGCAGCCCTGAGTATGATCCCAAGCAGGAATTAACTGAGGACTATACGTTGATGCATTATGATCATTATAATAGCGCGGTACTATAATGACAATGAAGAAATAAATAATTCTAATAATTAAATCACAAATAAAAATCAAAACAATATGGAAAATTCAATCAAGCATACTTACCACATCGGTGGTATGGGTTGCGGGGGATGTGCGACAACAGTTAAAAATAAATTGTCTGCTGCTCCATGGGTAACATCCGTAGAAATTAACCTTGAAAGGAAACAAGCACACATTACTTCTTCCGAAGTGCTTAAAACTGATACTTTGCAAAAAGTATTAAGTAATACGGGTTATACAATAGCAGAGCTTAGAGCGCCAATATCTTTATAGCATAACATCCCATTCAAGAAAAATATTTAATAAAAATGGGCAACAGCATAACTGAAGACCTGGCAACTGTGGAACTGAAGAAAAAAATTTAAATTCAAAGATTATGCACATGTATTATGGTTATCATTTTATGGGAATGCACCTTGTATAGGGGTTCGTTTGGGAAATTATTCTTGTTTCATTATTCGGCTGGTATGCACCGGTTTCGAAAAAGAAGCTAAAACAAGATGCTCATCATTGATATTTCTAAAAGCGTATTGCTTCACGGCAACTGGCAAAGAAAGAAATATCGGGAGCGAAAAAAATTTCAGAGAACGATTCAGCGAAGCAGTCAAAGCGGAGTTCTCTAAAATTTTAATTAACGAAAAAGGATTTTTGTTTGACAAGCTGCATCAAAATATGCCGGGCGAAAATCTTTTTTTATTTTTTTAAAATTCACAAAGAAGAAATACATAGTTCTAATAATTAATAACAATTTAAATTCTATTAAAATTGGATGGTACAATTGAAAAATGGAACAACATGAAACCATTGCATGGACATTAAGAAGATATTTTTAATTAAACTTTTAAAAACGAAAAAATGAAAACTTTAGAAAACAAAGTTGCCATTGTTACAGGTGCAGGTTCCGGCATTGGCAAAGCAGTAGCATTATTGTATGCATCTGAAGGGGCAAAAGTTGTTGTGTCCGACATAAACGAAAAAGGTGGAAATGAGACGGTGTCCCTAATTAAATCACAAGGCGGAGATGCTATTTTTATAAAAGCAGATACATCCAATCCTGATAATCAAAAATTAGTGGTGGAAATGGCTGTAAGTAAATTTGGTGGTTTGCACATTGCATGCAACAATGCGGGCATTGGTGGAGATTTAGCGCCCATAGGTGAATATCCCATTGACGGTTGGAACAAAATTATCAGTGTCAATCTTTCGGGTGTATTTTATGGCTTACGTTATCAGATTCCTGCCATGTTAACTTCAGGCGAAGGTGGCAGTATTGTAAATATGGCGTCCATACTTGGTATGGTTGGCTCTAAAAACTCCGGTGGATATGTTGCTGCAAAACATGGTGTGGTTGGACTTACCAAAACCGCTGCATTGGAATATGCTGATAAAAATATTCGCGTCAATGCTGTGGGTCCGGGATATATCAATACTCCTTTACTGACCAATACACTCGATGAAGCCACTATAAAATCATTAGCAGGGCTTCACCCCATTGGAAGGTTAGGCACTGCCGAAGAAGTTGCAGAATTAGTGCTCTGGCTAAGTTCTTCAAAATCTTCTTTTGTAACAGGTTCCTATTACACAATAGATGGTGGCTATACGGCTCAATAAATATTCAATACCAACTTAGAACTCAAAAATTGAATTCCAATTTTTTAATAAATAAAGTAATGGAAACAAATAATAAAAATTTACCGAATGAGAATTCAAACACTGATACAGGAGACCGGAAAGGTAATAAGGAAATAATAATTGTTACGGGAAGCAGCGGTTTGATTGGTTCAGCATTGATTCATAAAATAGCTCCTCTATACAGGCTTGCCGGGCTTGACAATGCGGGCTACCCTTATCCCCCTGCCGAAGCTGAATGTATTTGTCTTGATATTACCAGCGATGCAAGTGTAAAATTTGCTTTCGACAGGATACGGTATGAATATGGCGGCAAAATAACTTCTGTTGTGCACCTTGCTGCTTACTATGATTTTCTCGGAAAGCCTTCCACGCTCTATGATGAAATCACGGTAAAAGGAACCGAGCGTCTTATAAAAACGCTGCAGGCGTTTGAAGTAGAGCAGTTTATTTTTTCAAGCAGCATGCTTATATACAAACCTACGCTTCCCGGAAAAAAAATGAATGAAGAATGGGCGCTGGAGCCGAAGTGGGATTATCCGAAATC
>JBDSOU010000131.1:0-41352 GCA_039914625.1 Bacteroidia bacterium
TTTGAAATCCTGTTACAGCTGCATCTTTTTCTTCCGTTGCAAAATAATAATTGCAGGGTATGTTAAAATCCCAATGGCGCGAAAAGAAATAATCAAATCCTTTATACAAAAACTCATACCGGTCGCAGCTATGAACTAATAATGCAAAAGAAGATGCAGGCGATTTCATAGGATTCAATCTTTCTTCTCCTCCTTCTTTTCCTTCTTCTTTTTATAAGGACAATGCCTGCAATTGCTTTCACAACAATATCCTCTTTTCAAGTGATATTTTTCTGTAAAAACAATATACCCTTCAGCAGTCAGATAAAAATCTTCCTTATCAAACTTATCAGTAAAAGCCATTCCTGCAAATTTACAATTTACGGTTTACGTTTTTTTTCCAATTACCCAATTACCTGAATTACCCAATTACCAAATCACCATCCCACATATTAATGTAAATATTTATGGTCGTGCAATCTTATCCTTAGCTTTGCGCCTCTTAAAAAAATCCGACATGCAAAAAACCATCTTCCGTCTTGTTATTACTGTTACCATTGCTGCATTTGCTTCATGCAAATCAATCGCTCCTAAAAACGAATCGGCATCTAATGAACCCGATCCGCTGGCTTCTCACATAGATTCAACCATAAAACCCGGTGACGATATTTTCATGTTTGCCAACAACGGATGGTTTAAAAACAATCCCATTCCCGCAAGCGAACAGCAAAACGGGCTGTGGCAATTAATTCAGGATACCATCAATGCCCAGATCAGGAGTGTCTGCGAATCTTCAGCTGCACTGACAAGCGAAGCCAAAGGAACCAACAAACAAAAAATAGGTGATTTCTTTTTTACAGGCATGGATACTGTCACCATCAATAAAAACGGCATTGCAGATTTGAAAACTGATTTTGAAATGATTGATGCTGCAAATGATTTAAAAGATCTGATTAAAGCTGCCGCTTATGTTCATGCAGTTTCCGGTTCTCCCATGTTTGGATTCGGAGTGGGGCAGGACGATAAAATCAGCAGTAAGAATGCTGTCTTTATCGGGCAGGGCGGGTTAAGCCTTCCCGACCGCAACTATTATTTCGATACCGATTCAAGAGCTACTAATGCCCGCGAAAAATTTGTAACCCATCTCAACAACATGTTTAAGCTCATGGGTTATGATGATGCAAAAGCAAAGCAGGCTGCCGGTAACATGATGAAGCTGGAAACCGCCATTGCAAAATCATCGCGGAAACGCGAAGACCTCCGCGACCCGTTTAAGAATTACAATAAGATTTCTTATAAACAATTAACCGCCTCCACTCCCAATATTGACTGGAATGTATTTACCGAAAATGTCGGGCTAACAAATGTTGACACCGTTGTTGTTGGTCAGCCCGAAGTGCTCGCTGCATTAAACGGCTATCTCAAGACTTTTCCGATGGACGACTGGAAAAACTATCTCAAATACCATCTTGTGCGCGGGGTTGCGCGTTATCTTGATGACAAAACCTATCTCGAAGTTTTCAGTTTTTACAATACCACACTTCGTGGTGTAAAAGAACCAAAGCCCCGTTGGAAACGCGTGGTCGAATCCACCGATGGTTCGCTCGGAGAATTAATCGGGCAGGTGTATGTTAAAGAATATCTGCCCCCAGGCACCAAAGAAAAATTGCAGGAAATAGGACAGGCAATTAAAGATGTATATGCCGAAAGAATAAAAGGTCTGGATTGGATGAGCGATGCCACAAAAGAAAAAGCATTAGCCAAGCTTTCCACTATGATTTTTAAAGTAGGTTACCCCGATAAATGGAAAGACCTCAGCGCCCTCGATGTGGACCGTTCTTCGTACGTCCGCAACGTTATGAATGCAAATAAATGGGAATTCAACTACATGATTTCAAAATACGGAAAGCCCGTTGACCGCACCGAATGGGGAATGCAGCCGCAAACCTACAATGCTTATTACAATCCTTCAAACAACGAAATTGTTGTTCCCGCATGCAACATCATTGTTCCCGGTTACGAACGCAAACTCGCTGATGATGCCATTCTTTATTCCATCATCGGAGGTTCAACATTCGGGCATGAAATCACTCACGGTTTTGACGACCAGGGGAGCAAGTATGATAACCTTGGCAACCTTAATAACTGGTGGACTTCGGAAGACAGCGCTAAGTTTTATGCCAAAACAAAAATGGTTGTAAAACAATTCAACGATTATATTGCTGTTGATTCACTGCACATAAACGGTGAGCTTACACAGGGCGAAAACATTGCCGACATTGGCGGCATCATGATGGGTTACGAAGCATTCAAAAAAACCAATCAATACAAAAACAATGAAATGATTGGCGGGCTTACTCCCGACCAGCGCTTCTTTCTCGGCTATGCACTTGCATGGATGATTAACATGCGTCCCGAAGCCATTGCCGACCAGGTTAAAAGCAATGAACACTCTCCGGCAAAGTTCCGTGTAATCGGACCCTTAACCAACATGCCACAGTTTTATGCTGCTTTCGGAATTAAAGAAGGCGATGCTATGTGGAGAGCGGATAGTGTGAGGGTGAAGATTTGGTAAAAGGGGGGGAAGTTTAAAGTCTAAAGTCTAAAGTTTAAAGTGAAATGAGGGGGTTTTTCTCCTCATTTTTTGTTTATTGAGATTTTGGTTGTAATTGATTGATTTTAATGTAATAAAGGCACTTTTGAACGAGAAAAAACGGTATCACGGAAACCATCCGCCACGTGTGCTAACAGAATTACCCTGTGTTTCCTATAAATTACCACCTGTACAGACCAAATTACCACGTGCACAGACATAATTACCAACTGAATCCACTTAATTACCACTTGCAGCTACTGAATTACGCTGGAGCGGAACTCCCTATCTGTGTAACAGAACGCATACGCCATCTGCATGAACCAGTGAGCCATCTATCAAAACTGAATAGCTACTTATCAGAAGCCAACGGCACTGTAACGGAAAGGAGTTACTAACAAATAAAAGCTAACCGCCCTTTGATGGAAACCAAGCGCCACGGGAGGAAAGCCAATGACCACGCAAGACTCCGAAGTTTCGCTGTGAAATAAATGATTTTAAAGGTGGTGTTTAAAAGTTTTTTGGAGGGCTGAACGGAATTTAAAGCAAGCCTTTATATTTGTTTCAACAAACCAACCAAAAAAATTATGGCACCAGAAACATTAAGAATTAAATGCAGAATTGAGGAACTACCAGCTATAGGCGGTTTTCTTATCAATTCAATTAACACAGACTTAGCAGATTTTACTGCTTTCTCACCAGACTATAATGCTGCTTATGTTACGGCAGGACAAGCACAATTGACAGCCATAACGGCTTTGATTATTCCAAAAACACTGACAGCAGAACTGAAAGTGATTACGCTGCGCATATATAATAATATGGCAGCACTGCCACAAAAAATAGATTTCCTTGAAGGTTATATTAAAAGAACAACAGGACTGACAGTGGCAGCAAAAGATTTTGGAATTTCGGCAGTGCGCAAAGCAAATAATAAAGGAGATGTGGAAGCTTTGGGACAGGCGCTGAATTACACACTTGCGCTGGCTCATAATGCAGCGAATCTGCCTCTTTTAACAGCAAAAGGTTATACTGTAACACAGCAAACCGCCCTGACAACTATTAAAACACAATTGAATGATGATAATGTTGCGCAAAATGCAAAGGAAAATGCACGGAATAATTTAGTTACCGCAAATGCAGGAGTGATAAATGCTTTCTGGGATATTTTAACTGATATAAGCGATGCAGGAAAAAGAATTTACAGAAGCTCGAATAAAAAAGATGATTATACAATAGCTGTGCTGAAACGGAGAATAAGAAATGAAGCACTGAAAAATAAAATGATTGGAAGTGTGACTTCGGCAGGAGCAAATGTGAATGGAGCAAAGATTTCGATGAAGCCTGTGCTTGGCGGAAGGACAAGAAGCACTAAGAGTAAAGCAAGCAGCAAGTATGAACTGAAGAGCTTAGCTGCTACTGAATGGATTGTGACTGTGAGCGCACCGGGAAAGGTGACACTAAACAGGGCAGTAACGATAGTGACCGGACAAACACTGACGCAGGATTTTGATTTGGTTGCGGTGTGAAATTGATTTGATGATTTGAAGATTTGAAAATGAAATAAATTTACTTTTGTTTAGGACAAAAGTTTATTCTTAGAAAGTATAACTCCAGCCTTCAGGCTGGAGAATGAATGAAAACAATAAAGGGGGCTTTAGCCCTGAAAGAAAATGTCGTTTGTAAAAATAATGATTCATGCTGTCTGGTCTACGAAGAGCAGAGAACCTCTGCTTATAAAAGAAGTAAGACCGATTATTATTGAGCATATAAAACAAAATTCACGCACTAAAGAAATATTTATTGATAGACTTAATGGTTACACTGAACATTTGCACTGTCTTATGGGATTGAATGCTGATATGAGTATTTCTAAAGCTATGCAATTGATAAAAGGTGAATCTGCTTATTGGATAAATAAACAGAAGATAACAAAGAGCAAGTTTGAATGGGCTGATGAATATTTTGCGGCTTCAGTGAGTGAATCCATGTTAGATAAAGTAAGGGCTTATATTGACGGACAAGAAGAACACCATAAGAAAATCACTTTTATGCAGGAGTATGATGGGTTTATTAGTAAATACGGTTTTAAAAATCATGGCTAAAGCCGGTTGCTTTTATTGTTTTTAGTCACCGCCATAAATGGCGGAGTTAGAAAATGGTGCTACGAAGCGACTCCCTCACAAACCAGATCCGATTGCAGTGGAAATACTTTTTTTGCCAAAATTTAAAAAATAAAAAAGGAAAAAAAGATTCCCGATAAAAATCGGGATAAATTCCACGGAAAGCGGGTACACTGTTGCTACGAAGCGGTGCCGGTGGTCTCCCGATAAAAATCGGGACAGGTCCAAAAAATTCTTAGCTTAAACTTCCGCTTCTGCTTTCACCGCCATTTTCATCATGCCAACAAACTCATCGAAAAGGTACCGTGCATCATCCGGTCCGGGCGAAGACTCGGGGTGGTATTGAACCGAAAAAGCTTTTTTGTTTACAATGCGTATGCCTTCAATAGTTTCATCATTCAGGTTTACATGTGTAACTTTAATATCCTTTGATTTCTCAATTTCTTCCTTAGCTACTGAAAAGCCATGATTTTGCGAAGTCACTTCGCATTTTCCCGTAACAAGATTCTTAACCGGGTGATTAATTCCCCTGTGGCCGTTAAACATTTTATAAGTGGTGATGCCGCATGCTTCGGCAAGCAATTGATGTCCGAGGCAAATGCCGAATACCGGCACATCAGCATCTAAAATATTCTTTACCGTCTTTACCACACCGGGCATTACAGAAGGGTCACCCGGTCCGTTAGAAATCAGGTAGCCGTCAGGCTCCCATGTTTGCATTTCTGCGAAAGAAGAATCATGAGGGAACACTTTAACATAGCATCCGCGTTCGGCAAGGCAGCGCAGCGTATTTGTTTTAACTCCCACATCAAGCACTGCAACTTTCAAACCTGCATCGGCTTTGCCAAAAGTATAAGCAGCTTTGGTGGAAACCTTTGACGACAATTCCAATCCCGCCATAGGAGGGACGTTAGACAATATTTTCTGCAGGTCTTCAACCGTTTTATTTTCCGATGATATAATTGCATTCATCGCTCCCTTATGACGGATGTATTGCACCAAAGCGCGTGTATCCACATCCGTTATAACAACAGAATTTTGTTCAACAAACCAATCCTGCACCGATAGGTTCGCCTGCTTACGCGAATAATGCCCGCTGAACGTTTTACAAACAAGGCCGGCAATCTTTATAGATGACGATTCCGATTCATCTTCCTTTATTCCATAATTACCGATATGCACATTAGTGGCAAGAAGAATTTGACCGAAGTAGGAGGGATCAGTAAAAATTTCCTGGTAGCCTGTCATACCAGTATTAAAACAGATTTCACCGGTTGCCGTTCCTATTTTTCCGGCTGACTTTCCGTAAAAAATTGTTCCGTCCTCTAACAAAAGAATTGCGGACGAACGTTCTGTGTATTTCATGCGATAATTAAAATTTTTATTTTAAATTCAATTGACAAATTAACAAACTTTTATTCAAAAAAAAAGGATAAAGTTGAAAACTTTATCCCGTAGTTCATAAGATAATAACATCCCTATTATTCTTCTGCCGGTTTAGCTGCATCATCACTTGGATCAGCTTTCTTCTTTTTAGTAGCCTTCTTTGGCTTTGCTTCTGCAACCGGTTCTGTTGATTCAACAGAAGTTTCAGTGGTGTTGCCGGCTGCTGTTGCAGTTTCTTTTGTTTTCTTCGTACCGCGTCTGCGTGTTGTTTTTGCTTTCTTGGCCGGAGCTTTATCAGTTGTATAAACCGTATTGTAATCCACCAGTTCCATCATACACATGTCAGCAGCATCACCGGGACGATAACCGGTGCGGATAATACGTGTATAACCACCCGGGCGATCAGCAATTTTACCAGCAACATCACGGAACAATTCAGTCACAGCAAATTTATTTTGCAATTGGCTGAAAACTATTCTTCGTGAATGAGTGGAATCTGTTTTTGATTTAGTGAGTAATGGCTCAACATACTTGCGCAAAGCTTTTGCTTTTGCAACCGTAGTATTAATACGCTTGTGCAAAATGAGTGACGAAGCCATATTCGACAGCATAGCATCCCTATGGCTTGCAGTTCTGCTTAAGTGATTTATTTTTTTACCGTGTCGCATTTTAGTTATCAGTTATCAGTTCGGAGAAATTGTCTTGGTACTTTGTACTTGGTACTCTTTTCAATCTTTATCCAATTTATATTTTGAAAGGTTCATTCCGAATTGAAGGTTTTTGCTGCGAACAAGTTCTTCCAGCTCAGTCAATGATTTTTTTCCGAAGTTCCTGAATTTTAACAGATCCTGTTTGGAAAAAGAAACAAGGTCGCCCAAAGTTTCTACATCAGCAGCTTTAAGGCAATTCAGAGCGCGTACTGAAAGATCCATATCCACCAATTTAGTTTTCAATAATTGGCGCATGTGCAAAGAGTTTTCATCAAACTCTTCAGTAGGTGTTTTCTGTTTTGTTTCGAGCGTAATTTTCTCATCAGAGAACAACATGAAGTGATGTATAAGAATTTCAGCAGCTTCTTTCAATGCTTCTTTGGGATGAATGGAACCATCGGTTGAAATTTCCATGACGAGTTTTTCATAATCGGTCTTTTGTTCAACACGATAGTTTTCAACATTGTATTTTACATTTCTTATCGGTGTGAAAATTGAATCAACCGGAATAGTTCCGACAGGAAGACTGTTAGTTTTGTTCTCTTCTGAGGGTACATATCCTCTGCCTTTATCAATGACTAATTCAATCTGCATTTTAACCGAAGTTTCCATATTGCAAATTACAAGATCCGGGTTGAGCACCTGGAATACAGTAGTGTGCTTTGAAATGTCAGCAGCAGTAAATTGATTTTTTCCATTAACAGTAACACTAACTTTTTCGAAACTTTCAGACTCAATTTGTTTTTTAAACCGCACCTGTTTCAGGTTGAGAATAATTTCAGTAACATCTTCCACCACTCCTTTTACGGTTGAAAACTCATGATCAATCCCTGAAATTTTTACGTTGGTGATTGCATACCCTTCAAGTGAGTTAAGAAGTATTCTGCGGAGTGCATTGCCAATTGTGATTCCGTATCCCGGCTCAAGCGGACGAAATTCAAATTGTCCGTAATGCTCGTTAGCCTGAACCATAATTACCTTGTCAGGTCTTTGAAATTCTAATATTGCCATTTTGTTATTTTAGATTTACAATTTTATATTTTTATTAAAAACTCAGATTTACCTGAGGCTTGATGCTTAGTGTCTTTTTACTTGGAATACAATTCAACAATTAATTGTTCGCGAATGTTTTCAGTTATTTCTTCGCGGGCAGGCGGGTTAATAAATTTTCCTGTCATCAATTCTCCATCCCATTCGAGCCATGCATATCTGCCAGCCCTTGATTTTAAAGCTTCCGAAATTGTTTCAAGCGCTTTTGAACGTTCACGAACTGCAACAAGATCTCCGGGCTTTAAAGTATAAGAAGAAATATTTACCACTTTGCCGTTAACAGTAATGTGCTTGTGAGAAACTAACTGGCGGGCTGCCGTTCTTGAAGGAGCAATTCCCAAACGATAGACAACATTGTCCAATCTTGATTCAATCAGTTGCAGCAGGTTGGTTCCGGTAACTCCTTCTTTACGTGATGCCCTGTCAAATATTTTTGCAAACTGACGTTCCAGAATTCCGTAAGTGTATTTCACTTTTTGCTTTTCAGTCAATTGAGTTGCATACTCCGATTGTTTTGACCTTTTCTTTGAAACACCATGTTGCCCTGGCGGATAACTTCTTTTTTCAAAATATTTATCAGGACCATAAATAGGTTCCTTGAACTTTCGAGCAATTCTTGTTTTCGGGCCAATATATCTTGCCATTGATTAGTTTAAAGTTTAAAGTTTAAAGTTTTTTTTTACTGCTGTCTGTTTTATATTCTTCTTCTTTTCGGAGGCCTGCAACCGTTATGCGGAACAGGAGTGATGTCAACAATTTCAGTTACTTCAATACCTGCTCCATGCAATGTTCTGATTGCTGATTCGCGCCCCGATCCCGGTCCTTTCACATACACTTTCACTTTTCGCAAGCCCAGATCAAATGCAACCTTAGCACAATCCTGCGCTGCCATCAGCGCTGCATAAGGTGTATTTTTCTTTGAACCTTTGAAACCCATCTTTCCTGCAGAGGCCCATGAAATAACCTGCCCCGATAAATTGGTAAGGCTGATGATGATGTTATTAAATGAAGCATTGATATGCGCTTCTCCGATTGCATCAACTTTTACTACCCGCTTTTTTGTAGATTTTGCAGGTGTTGTTGTTGTTGCTTGTTGTTGTTTTGCCATTTTATCTTTATCTAAGAAATACGAATTTTTACGAATATACGAATCACTTCACTACTTGGTAACTTTTTTCTTGTTTGCAATTGTTTTTCTTTTTCCTTTACGTGTGCGGGAATTGTTTTTTGTTTTTTGTCCTCTTACCGGCAAGCCCACACGATGACGGATTCCCCTGTAACATCCTATGTCCATCAAGCGCTTGATGTTTAACTGAACTTCAGAGCGCAACGCGCCTTCCACTTTCAAATTTTCAGTGATGATGCTGCGGATTTTGTTCAATTCATTATCATCCCACGCTTCTACTTTCTTGCCCCAGTCAACACCGGCTTCGGTAAGAATTTGCTGCGCTGTGCTGCGACCAATTCCGAAAATGTAGGTAAGACCTATTTCTCCTCTTTTATGTTTTGGTAAATCAATACCTGCTAAACGAGCCATTTTTTTAAATTATAGATTATAAATTCTGAGTTTTAAATTTTTTTATCCCTGACGTTGTTTGAAACGCGGATTCTTTTTGTTGATTACATATAATCTTCCTTTGCGTCTCACGATTTTGCAATCAACGCTTCTTTTTTTAATGGATGGTTTTACTTTCATCTTCTTTTAATTTGAAGATTTGAAGATTTGAAGATTTGAAAATATATTCTTAATGCATTTTCAAATTTTCAAATTTTCAAATTCTATTTATATCTATAAGTTATTCTTCCTTTAGTCAAATCATAAGGTGACATTTCTATTTTTACTTTATCACCGGGTAATATCTTAATGTAATTCATCCGCATCTTTCCTGAAATATGAGCGATGATCTCATGTCCGTTTTCAAGCTCCACTCTGAACATAGCATTGGACAATGCCTCAATGATGGTTCCGTCCTGTTCTATTGCACCTTGTTTCGCCATCAGATAAGTTGCGAACTGTATGTTAAGTTAATATTCTTTTTTTCTTCTGTTTCAATTTTTTCAAATGATGAAAGCACATCTGCATTTATTCCGTTTACTGCCACCGTATGTTCAAAATGTGCAGAGGGGAGATTGTCAGTTGTTACCACAGTCCATTTGTCATTTAATGTTTTCACATTTTTATTTCCCATATTAATCATTGGCTCAATGGCAATGACCAATCCGTTTTGAAGTGCCATTCCTGAGCCGCGTTTTCCGAAGTTCGGCACATCAGGTTTTTCATGCAAATATTTTCCTACTCCATGACCGACTAACTCTCTCACCACACCAAAACCATTTCTTTCTGAATGGTCCTGAACCGCCCAACTGACATCACCTATCCTGTTTCCTGCTTTGCAAATTTCAACTGCTCTATACAGGCACTCTTTTGTTACACGCATTAATTTTATTACCGCTTCATCAATTTCACCTACAGCAAACGTATAAGCAGAATCTCCGAACCATCCGTTTTTCATAACTCCGCAATCAACAGAGATAATATCGCCTTCTTTCAACTCCCTGTTTCCTGGAATCCCATGAACCACTTCGGCATTTACAGAAGTGCACAACGATCCGGGAAATCCCCTGTACCCTTTGAATGCAGGTACGCCTCCGTTCGAAGCGATAAATTCTTCTGCAATCTTATCAAGCGCTGCTGTTGTTACACCAGGCTTAATGTGTTTAGCAACTTCTGCTAACGTACTTCCAACAAGTAAAGAACTTATTCTTATTAATTCAATCTCTTCTTTTGTCTTATAAAGAACTTTCACTATCTCAGTATCTTTCCTTTTGAATAATTCAGAAAGGACATTACATAGCCGCACCTGCTACTGCTCTTCCTTTTATGCGTCCGCTCTTCATCAATCCATCGTAATGACGCATCAATAAATGACTTTCTATTTGCTGCAAGGTATCCAGCACCACTCCAATCATAATCAGCAACGATGTGCCACCATAAAAGGAAGCGAAATTGCTGCTTACACCTATAATTTTTGCAAGAGTAGGCATAATAGCTACCAGGGCAAGAAACAGGGAGCCCGGCAACGTAATCTTTGACATTACATCGTCAATAAATCCGGCAGTTTGCTTTCCGGGTTTTACTCCGGGTACAAATCCGCCATTCTTTTTCATATCCTCTGCCATTTGGTTTGGATTCACCGAAATTGCCGTATAGAAATAAGTAAACAGAATGATCAATACAGCAAAAGTAAAGTTGTACCAGAAAGAGTGAAAGTCCGTAAACTGCGCAGCAAATCCCTGCCATGACGGTGACTCAGGAAAGAACTGTGCAACCGTTGCCGGGATAAACATTATTGCCTGTGCAAATACAATGGGCATTACACCTGCAGCATTTACTTTGAGAGGAATATACTGCCTTACTCCACCATATTGCTTATTTCCAACGATTTTCTTTGCAAACTGAACCGGAATTTTTCGTGTTCCCTGAACGAGTAAAATTACCATCATAACCACTGCGAACAATGCAATTATTTCGAGCAGGAACACCACCATTCCGCCTCCTGCTTCATTCAACCTTGAATTGAATTCGTCTTTCACCGCAAAAGGTAACCGTGCTATAATTCCAATCATAATCAGGAGAGAAATACCGTTACCAATTCCTTTTTCAGTAATTCTTTCACCAAGCCACATCACGAATAATGTTCCCGCAACCATCAATAAAATGGAAGTTGTCCAGAACATAGCAACAGAAACCAGTTCAGGATGTGTATAACAAATTAAAGCATTGGGTGCCTGAGACCTTAAATTTACAAGATATCCCGGAGCCTGACCTAATACAACTAAAACAGTGAGATAACGAGTAAATTGATTTAATTTTTTTCTGCCGCTTTCACCTTCTTTTTGCATTCGCTGGAAATAGGGAACTGCGATTCCAAGCAACTGAACAACGATTGATGCAGAGATATAGGGCATAATCCCCAATGCCACAATTGAAGCTTGGGAGAAAGCGCCACCCGCAAACATATCAAGCAAGCTAAGAATACCAGTTGAAGCCTGATCCTTCAAACCAGCAAGCTGCGTATGATCTACTCCCGGAAGCACTACATGCGAAATCAGGCGGTACATTAAAATAAACAAAAGCGTATTGACAATCCGTGTTTTCAGATCATCAATCTTAAAAATATTACGTATGGTATTTATGAGGTTTTTCATTTCGCTGCTTCTATGGTTCCTCCCAAAGATTCAATTGCTGTTTTTGCTGATGCTGAAAATGCATTTGCTTTCACGTTTATTTTTGTTTTTAATTCACCGCGCCCTAAAATTTTCACTAAGTCTTTTTTTGATGCGAGCCCTTTTTCAACAAAAACTGCTTTATCAAAATCGGAAATCCGGTGTTTATCTGCAATCTTCTGCAAGGTATCTAAGTTTACACCTACATATTCAACACGATTAAAGTTTTTGAAACCAAACTTCGGAACCCTTCTCTGGAGGGGCATCTGACCGCCTTCAAAGCCCGGCTTTTTGGAATATCCCGACCGCGATTGCGCCCCTTTATGTCCGCGAGTGGAAGTTCCTCCTCTGCCCGAGCCTGTTCCTCTTCCCTTTCTTTTATTGTTCTTTATAGAACCTTCAGCGGGTGTTAGATTACTTAAATTCATTTTTTGATGTTGGAAATTGGAAATTGGAAGTTGGAAATTGAAATATTCCGTCATTCCATTTTTTCCATAGTTTTATTTATATTTTTTCTACTGTAAGAAGATGCTTTATTTTGTTAACCATTCCCATTATTTGCGGAGTTGCTTCCACTTCCACCGAATGATTCAATTTTTTTATTCCTAATGCCACCAGTGTCCTCTTCTGTGAAAGAGGACGGTCAATTGCACTCTTAACCTGGCTTATTTTTATTTTAGACATTTATAATCTGAGTTTTTAGCTGCTGGCTGTTGGCTTTTAGCTTTTTATTTTGTTTACTGTTTTTCTAACTTCTAATTTCCAACTTCTAATTCCTATCCATTAAAAACCTTCGACATTTTAATCCCCCGCTGTTCGCTAACCGCAACTGCATCGCGCATTTGCACCAATGCATCAATAGTAGCTTTTACCACGTTATGCGGATTAGAAGAACCTCTCGATTTTGCCAATACATCATGAATGCCCACGCTCTCAAGCACGGCACGCATAGCGCCTCCGGCAATTACTCCTGTACCAGGAGCAGCAGGTTTCAATAACACCAATGCACCACCGTATTTACCTATTTGTTCGTGCGGTACAGTTGTTTTGCTGATGGTAACTTTTACTAAGTTTTTCTTTGCATCATCAACACCTTTCGATACCGCATCGGTTACTTCTTTTGATTTTCCAAGTCCGTAACCCACCACGCCTTTTTCATCACCCACTACAACAATTGCCGCGAATTTAAAAGCACGACCACCTTTGGTTACCTTGGTAACCCGGTTTATTGCAACGAGCCTGTCTTTTAGCTCGGTTTCACTTGATTTTACTCTTTTTGAGTTGGATGTTATCATTATTTTTTTTTAAAATTTTAATCCGCCTTCCCGTGCAGCCTCAGCCAATGATTTAACTCTTCCGTGATACAGATAACCACCGCGGTCAAACATTACTTTGCTGATTCCCGCAGCAACAGCTTTCTCAGCCAATGATTTTCCAACCATTCCCGATATTTCCGATTTTTTTGTTTTCACATCCTTCAACTCGCGCGATGAAGCCGCAACCAATGTAGTGCCCGAATCATCATTAATAATCTGCGCATAAATCTGCTTATTGCTTCTGAAAACTGACAAACGCGGATTTTCAGCCGTGCCGTGAATGGCTCTGCGAATGCGCTTGCGTATGGCTGATCTTCTTAAAACTTTTTTTGTGTTCATGGTAAAAATCTTATTTCTTAGCTGCTGATTTTCCTGCTTTACGTCTCAATATCTCACCCGTAAATTTAATTCCTTTGCCCTTATAAGGCTCAGGAGTCCGGAGCGTACGGATTTTAGCCGCTACCGCACCCAGCAATTGTTTATCGTGACTCTCTAATGTAATAGTCGGATTAGATCCTCTTTCTGTTTTAGTGGAAACTTTTACTTCTGCAGGAATTTCAAAAACCACATGGTGAGAATAACCAAGCACCATATCAAGTGTCTGCCCGGTGTTCGTTGCCCTGTAACCAACACCTACCAATTCCTGGTTAACTTTATATCCTTCCGAAACGCCTTTGATCATATTATTAATCAATGCGCGATACAAACCATGCATGGCTCTGTGACGTTTTTGCTCAGTGGCTCTTTTTAATTCTATAGTAGAATCGGCAACATCAACGGTTATTCCGTCTGCAATTTTTTGAGTCAAAGTTCCTTTGGAACCTTTAACCGTAACCACATTTTTATCAACCGTAACAGTAACTCCTTTTGGAATACTCACCGGCAATTTTCCTATTCGTGACATTTTGAAAGTTTAAAATTTAAAGTTTAAAGCAGTACTGCTTCAAATTTTTTAATTTATTGTTCCTGTTTTACCTGATTTTTAGTTATTACAACTTACGACTTATGACTCCTTTAATGCACATAACACAAAACCTCACCACCAATGTTTTCTTTTCTCGCTTCTTTATCAGTCATCATACCCTTTGAAGTGGAAATTATTGCCACCCCTAATCCATTTATAACACGCGGAAGTTTTTCGCTGCCAACATATTTTCTCAAACCCGGTCTGCTTACTCTTCTAAGGCTTCTTATTGCAGGAACCTTAGTAACGGGATGATATTTCAAAGCAATCTTAATATTTCCCTGGTGATTTTCAGTTTCTTCAAATTTATAATTCAAAATATATCCTTTTTCAAGAAGTATTCTGGTCATTTCTTTCTTAACGTTAGAGGCAGGAATCTCCACCACGCGGTGATTTGCTTTCATAGCATTCCTCATTCTTGTTAAATAATCTGCAATAGGATCAGTCATTATAGATGTACGATTTTAAATTTACGATTTTAGAATTATTGATTTATGGCTATTGTTTATTGTCTATTAGCAACTGATTTACCAACTTGCTTTTGTTACTCCTGCAATCTTTCCTTCAAGCGCCATCTTTCTGAACAAATTTCTTGAAATACCAAACTGGCGCATATATCCTCTCGGACGACCGGTTAAATTACAACGGTTATGAACTTTAACAGGCGATGCATTTCTTGGCAATTTTTGTAATCCAAGATAATCTCCTGCAGCTTTCAACGCAGCTCTTCTTGTGGCATATTTTGCCACAGTTCTGATTCTTTTTCTTTCTCTTGCTTTAATGCATTCTTTTGCCATGAACGGAAATTAGTTATTCGTTAATTATTATTTGTTAAGTCTGAATTGTATATTGTAAATTGTAAATTGATAATTGATAATTGATAATTGATAATTGATAATTGATAATTGATAATTGATAATTTACTGTTGTTTATTTTTATCTCTGAAAGGCATTCCGAATTCTTTAAGAAGCTCCATTGCTTCATTATCAGTTTTTGCGTTTGTAACAAACGTAATATCCATTCCTGAAATGCGGCTTACTTTGTCAATATCAATTTCAGGAAAAATAATTTGCTCTGTAATTCCAAGCGTATAATTACCGCGACCGTCAAAACCTTTATCACTTATTCCGCGAAAGTCACGAATGCGGGGCAGAGCAACAGCAATCAAACGATCGAGAAATTCATACATCTTTTCATCACGCAAAGTTGATCTTACGCCTATAGGAACATCTATACGAAGTTTGAAATTTGAAATATCTTTTTTTGATTTTGTCGGAACCGCTTTTTGACCCGTTATAGTGCTCATTTCGCTGATTGCCGAATCAATTAATTTTTTATCAGTAACAGCATCACCTACACCCTGATTCAGGCAAATTTTTTCCAAACGCGGCACTTGCATGATACTCTTATATTGAAAACGGTCTTTGAGATTTTTTACAATCTCTTTTTTGTATTTTGTTTTTAATCTCGGTGTGTATTCCATTTGATTGTTTGTTGGCTATTGGCTGTTGGTAAGAACTAACAGCTAATAGCTATTTTATAACCTCTCCTGATATTTTTGCATAACGAACTAATTTTCCATTCTCCTCTTTTCTTCCCACACGAGTCGGCTTTCCTGATTTAGGATCAACCAGCATTAAATTTGAAATATGAACCGGAGCTTCCTTTTTAACAATTCCGCCCGTAGTATTTTTTGCATTTGGTTTTGTATGCTTTGATGACATATTCACCCGCTCAACAATAGCTCTCCTGTCACTCACAATAACTTCCAATACTTTTCCCTGCTGCCCTTTTGATTCACCGGCAATCACTTTTACAATATCTCCTTTGCGGATATTCAGCTTTTGGATTTTATTTTTTTTTCTTTCCATTTCGGGTACGAATAACGAATCAATACAAATTACTAATTACCAATTTTTAACTTCCAACTTCTAAAGTACTTCCGGTGCCAGAGAAATAATTTTCATAAACTGTTTTTCTCTCAATTCCCTCGCAACAGGCCCGAAAATTCGAGTCCCTCTCAATTCATCCTGTGCAGTTAACAATACTACAGCATTGTCGTCAAAACGAATGTAAGAACCATCATTGCGCCTTACTTCTTTACTAACCCGAACAACAACTGCTTTTGAAACAGTTCCTTTCTTAATGTTTCCTGCCGGCAATGCATGCTTTACTGTCACAACAATTTTATCACCAATAGAAGCATATCTTTTTCTTGTTCCGCCAAGCACGCGTATGCAAAGCACTTCTTTTGCTCCGCTGTTATCTGCCACTATTAATCTTGATTCCTGCTGTATCATATTTATGATTTGAAAATTTTAAAATTTGAAAATGTGTTAATTCTGATTGTCATTTAATTCTCAAATTATCACATTTTCAAATCTTCAAATTAGTTTATTTTGCTTTTTCAATTACTTCAACCAATCTCCACTTTTTATTTTTACTCAACGGACGAGTCTCCATAATCAATACTTTATCACCAATGCCGCAAGTGTTTGCTTCATCATGTGCCATAAATTTATTGGTCTTATTGATAAACTTTCCGTAGATAGGATGCTTTTCCTTTCTCTCAACCGCAACAACAATAGATTTATTCATCTTGTTGCTCGTTACCATACCTGTTTTTGTTTTCCGGAGATTTCTTTCAGTGCTCATGAATGATTTAATATTTTAAGCGGTTACTGCTGCTGTGGTTGTACGTTTTTTCAATTCTGTTTTTAAGCGTGCAATAAACCTTCTTGCAGTACGCATTTTAATAGGGCTGTCATGCGGAGAAACTGCATGAATCATTTGCAGCCTTGCATAATTTGATTGCTCTTCTTTAATCCTGTCGCGGATTTCTTCAGTGGTTAAATCTCTTACAATACTTTGTTTCATCGGACTTATTGTTGAACGTAATCGTGTCTTACTATAAATTTCGTATTCACAGGTAATTTTTGTGCTGCCAGGCGCAATGCTTCTTTTGCTGTTGTAACAGAAATTCCGTCTGCTTCAAACATGATGGTTCCTGGTTTAACAACCGCAACCCAATATTCAGGTGCGCCTTTCCCTTTTCCCATACGAACCTCTGCAGGCTTTCTTGTGATCGGTTTGTCAGGGAATATTCTGATCCAGCTTTGACCTTCACGTTTCATGAACCTTGTCAGAGCAACTCGGGCTGCTTCTAACTGTCTGCCGGTTATCCATCCTGTTTCCAACGATTTTAAAGCGAAAGAACCGAAAGAGATCTGGCTGCCTCGGGTGGCATTACCTTTAGCTTTCATTTTATGCTGCTTCCTGAATTTTGATTTCTTGGGCTGTAACATCTGGAGTTTAAAGTTTGAGGTTTAAAGTTTAAAGTTTTACAACGCTATACTTTTCCCTTTATCAATTTTTATTTTCTAATTTTTATTTTCAATTTTAACTTCTGTCATCTCTTCTTCCTCTACCTTTTCCACCGCGATCACCACCGCCTCTTCTGTCACCACGATCACCTCTTTCACGTTTATCTGACGGAGGTCCGCCTGGTTTTCCTTTTTGCTGACTTAACATTCCTATGTTTGGTGACAAATCACGTTTTCCGAAAACTTCTCCTTTGCAAATCCAGACTTTCACACCAATCTTTCCATAAGTTGTTTGAGCTTCTGCAATTGCAAAATCAATATCAGCTCTGAAAGTATGCAAAGGAATTCTTCCTTCTTTATACTGTTCATTTCTCGCTATTTCTACTCCGCCCAATCTTCCTGCAACCATCACCTTTATTCCTTCTGCCCCCATTCTCATCGTAGTTGCCACTGAAGTTTTCACCGCTCTGCGGAAAGAAATACGTGCTTCTAATTGTCTTGCTATTCCTTCTGCAACTAATTGCGCATCCAATTCAGGACGTTTTATTTCAAAGATGTTTATCTGTACATCTTTCTTTGTAATCTTTTTTAATTCTTCTTTAATCTTATCAACCTCTTGTCCGCCTTTTCCTATTACAATTCCAGGTCTTGCTGTATTAATTGTAACAGTGATCAACTTTAACGTACGCTCAATAATAATTCTCGAAACGCCACCCTTGGCAAGACGCGCAAAAAGGTAAGTACGGATTTTTTCATCTTCTACAAGCTTTTCTGCATAATTATTTCCCCCATACCAATTTGAATCCCATCCCCTGATGATTCCTAACCTGTTGCCTACCGGGTGTGCTTTTTGTCCCATTAATTATTTATTGTTTTGTTTCTGATTGTATTTCTGTTTCAGTTTCAGTTGTTGCTGCTGATTCGGTCTTAACGATTGAATTTTTATTATCAAGAATTAAAGTCACGTGGTTAGAGCGTTTACGAATTGTGTAACCGCGTCCCTGCGGAGCCGGTCTCATTCTTTTTAACACCCTCGCACTGTCAACATAAATTTCTTTTACTATCAATTCCTGGTCTTCTATTCGTTGTCCTTCGTTTTTTCCCTGCCAGTTTGAAAGAGCCGACAACAATAATTTTTCTAATTTCTTAGAAGCATCCTTCGTGCTGAACTTTAAGAGATTCAATGCATGATCTGCTTTTTTACCTCTTATCATATCAGCCACCAACCTCATTTTTTGAGGTGATGTCGGACAATTATTCAATTTAGCATAAGAGATAGTTTTCAACTCCTCTTTTCTTATTTCTGCTGATTTGCGTTTACGTGCTCCCATTTTTTATTTTGCCGCTGGTGCTGGTGTTGATGCCGGTGCTCCGCCTGCCGGTTTTCCTGCCGATTTTCCTGCTGATGCTCCCGATGTTTCTGCTCCTTTATCTTTATTTCCTGAATGTGCTCTGAATGTACGGGTAGGTGCAAATTCTCCGAACTTATGTCCCACCATGTTTTCAGTAACATAAACAGGGATGAATTTATTTCCGTTATGAACCGCAACTGTGAGACCGACAAACTCAGGAGAAACCATGCTTCTTCTTGACCATGTTTTAACCACAGTTTTCTTTTTTCCTTCGTTCATCTTTAAAAGCTTTGCTTCAAGCTTGTAATCTATGAACGGACCTTTTTTAATTGAACGACTCATTGTTAGTTTAAGGTTTAAGGTTTAAGTTGCAACAGGTAGCTTTAACCCGGAACTTTTATTTTTTTCTTCTTTCTAAAATATACTTATTAGTTGGATTATTTTTCTTGCGGGTTTTATATCCTTTTGCCACAATTCCATTTCTTGAACGGGGATGTCCTCCTGATGCGCGACCTTCTCCACCACCCATCGGGTGGTCGACAGGGTTCATTGCAACACCGCGAACCCTTGGCCTGCGACCTAACCAACGTGTGCGTCCTGCTTTTCCATAGCTCTCTTTGTTGTGTTCGGTATTTGAAACAGTTCCGATGGTAGCAAGGCAATTTACAAGTATCATCCTGCTTTCGCCTGAAGGCAATTTAATAGTTGCGTATTTTTCTTCACGTGCTGCAAGTTGCGCATAAGTACCCGCTCCCCGGGCAATCTTTCCACCCTGACCAGGCCTCATTTCAATGTTATGAATAAGCGTCCCCATCGGAATGTCTTTTATAAACATGGCATTCCCTATTTCAGGAGTTGCTGTTGCGCCTGAATTTATTTTCTGACCTACTTTCAACCCTGTCGGAGCAATAATGTATCTTTTATCTCCGTCACTATAATATATCAAAGCAATATTTGCTGTACGTCCCGGATCGTATTCAATTGTTTTCACTTCACCTTTAACACCGTGGTTATCGCGTTTAAAATCTACCAAACGCAATTTTTTGCGATGACCTCCACCAATGTAGCGCATCGTCATCTTACCTGTATTATTTCTTCCGCCCGATCTGTTCTTCGAAACCACAAGCGATTTCTCAGGCTTCCCGGTCGTCAACTCTTCATAGTCGTTCAACTCCTTGAAACGCTGACCGGGAGTGGTCGGATTAAATTTTCTAATTCCCATTTTCTTTCTTACTTAATAACTTAATATCAAATGCTGCTGTAAAAATCAATAATCTCACCTTTTTTCAAGGTCACAATTGCTTTCTTGCTTCTCCCTTTAACACCTTTTGTAACGCCTGTTTTAGTTCCCCTTGATTTTATTTTGCCTCTGAAGTTCATCGTATTCACCGCTTCAACATTTACATTGTACATAGCCTCGACAGCTTTTTTTATTTCCAGCTTGTTTGCGCTCATATCCACTATGAATCCATATTGTCCTACCTTTTCGGTAATGCGCGTCATCTTTTCAGAGATGATGGGTTTTCTCAGAATGATCATTTTTTTTATTTCTTCAAAGTAGTTTCAATAACAGTTAATGAACCCTCCATTATTACTAACTGCTGAGCGTTCAGAATATCATAAGTATTTAAATCAGAAGCAGCTACTACCTTGCTTCGCTTCAAATTTCGGGACGACAAATATAGATTATTATTTGTTTCTGAAATGACAACCAATGTTTTTTTATCATTAAGAGATAAATCTTTTAACATCGCTCTGAATTCTTTTGTCTTTGGATTATCAAAAGTTAAATTTTCAAGAACTGTGATATTATTTTCTTTTGCCTTATAAGATAAGGCAGAAAGTCGTGCAAGTCTTTTCAACTTTTTGTTAAGCTTGAAATCATAATCACGAGGAACCGGACCAAACACTCTGCCACCGCCAACAAACAGTGGACTCTTCATGCTTCCTGCACGTGCGCCACCTGTGCCCTTTTGTCTTTTCAGTTTCTTCGTTGTAGCATTGATTTCATTTCGCTGTTTCGATTTTGAAGTTCCCTGACGCTGATTTGCAAGATGATGTTTTACATCAAGATAAATGGCATGATCATTTGGCTCCACGCCAAAAATGCTGTCATTCAGGTTTATTTTTCTTCCTGTATCCTGACCATTTTTTTGTACTATAGATAATTCCATCGTTGTTAAATTTCAACTATTATATATGAACCTTTATGTCCCGGTACAGCTCCTTTTATTAATAAAAGATTTTGTTCAGGAATAACTTTTACAATTTGCAGGTTCTGAACTTTTACCCGTTCATTTCCCATCTGACCCGGTAATTTTTTTCCTTTAAATACCCTTGAAGGAAACGATGAAGCGCCCATAGAACCCGGAGCTCTCAGGCGGTTATGCTGTCCGTGAGTGGCTCCGCCAACACCGCTGAAATGATGTCTTTTAACAACACCCTGAAATCCTTTTCCTTTTGAAACTCCCACTACATCACAAAAAACTCCTTCAGTGAAAATATCCACTTTCACTTCATCGCCTGCGTTTACTTCGAAAGTAAAATGACGAAACTCCGCTAATTTTCTTTTGGGAGTGGAATTTGTTTTTTTGAAATGCCCTTTCAACGCAGCAGTAGTGTGCTTTTCTTTTTTATTATCAAAAGCAAGTTGCACAGCTTTATAGCCGTCTTTCTCAATAGTTTTTATTTGTGTAACCACACATGGACCCGCTTCAACAACGGTGCATGGAATATTTTTTCCCTCGGCATCGTAAATGCTGGTCATGCCGACTTTCTTGCCTATTATTCCTGACATTTTATTTTTGTTTATGGTCAGAGGTTATTCTTCTTTGAAGAACAACGTGACTTGTTTATCCACGAATTACGAATTAAATACGAATTACCTGTACTACACCTGTTCCGATATTCACCTTTTAAACCTTGATTTCAACTTCCACTCCACTTGGTAATTCTAATTTCATCAAAGCATCAACAGTTTTTGCTGTTGAACTGTATATGTCAAGCAAGCGCTTGTAAGAGCAAAGCTGGAACTGCTCGCGCGCCTTTTTATTTGCATGTGGTGAACGCAATACAGTAAAAATCCTTTTCTCAGTAGGAAGAGGTATAGGACCGCTAACTACAGCCCCCGTTGTCTTTACCGTCTTTACAATTTTCTCCGCTGATTTATCAACCAGGTTGAAATCATAAGATTTTAATTTTATTCTGATGCGCTGACTCATTTTGAATTTACAATGTTAGCTATTTGCCGCTAGTTTTTATTGTCTATTTCCTATTGTTGATTATTCTGATACTTGATTTTTTTTAAGAAACCTTTTCTGTTTTCCCTTTAACTTTTGCTACAACTTCTTCTGCAATTGCTCTCGGTACTTCTGAATAATGTGAAAATTCCATTGTTGAAGACGCACGCCCAGATGTAATTGTGCGCAAAGAGGTAACATATCCGAACATTTCTGATAAAGGAACTTTAGCTTTTATAACTTGGGCACCTGCACGAGTATCCATTCCTTCAAGCTGTCCTCTTCTTTTATTAAGATCACCCATTACATCACCCATGTTTTCTTCAGGAGTAACAACTTCTATTTTCATGATTGGCTCAAGCAAAACAGGTTTCGCTTTTGGTAATGCTTCCCTGTATGCTGTACGTGCACAAATTTCAAATGAAAGAGCATCCGAGTCAACGTTGTGATACGAACCGTCAGTCAATACAACTTTCAAACTGTCTAAAGGATATCCAGCAAGAACTCCGTTTGCCATAGCAGCCTTGAATCCCTTTTCAACAGCAGGAATAAATTCACGGGGAATATTTCCGCCAGTAATTTCGTTTTCAAACTGAAGACCTAACTTTCCTTCATCAACCGGTGAAATTGTAACTCTTATATCAGCAAACTTTCCTCTACCACCGGTTTGTTTTTTATATACTTCACGATGATTAACTGTTCCGGTGATTGTTTCTTTATAAGCAACCTGGGGAGCGCCCTGATTACATTCAACTTTAAACTCACGTCTTAAACGGTCAACAATAATTTCAAGATGCAATTCACCCATTCCGCTAATAACTGTCTGCCCTGTTTCCTCATCAGATTTAACTCTGAAAGTAGGATCTTCTTCAGCTAATTTGGCAAGAGCCATTCCTAATTTATCAACATCTGCCTGTGTCTTTGGTTCAACAGCCAAACCGATAACCGGCTCGGGGAAAGTGATAGACTCAAGAACAATAGGATGTTTTTCATCACATAATGTATCGCCTGTTTTTATTTCTTTAAAACCAACAGCAGCACCAATATCACCTGCCTCAATCACGTCAATCGGGTTTTGCTTATTCGCATGCATGCGGATAATACGAGAAATGCGTTCATTTTTTCCTGAACGTGAATTCAATACATAAGAACCCGCTTTCAATGTTCCTGAATACACACGAAAGAATGCAAGACGACCAACAAATGGATCCGTCATTATCTTAAATGCAAGAGCAGCGAAATGATCTTTTGCATCAGGGCTGCGTTTTTCTTCAGCTTCAGTATCCGGATTAATTCCGGTTACAGGTTCAATATCCATTGGAGACGGTAAATAAGTTATCACCGAATCCAGCATCGTTTGAACACCTTTATTCTTAAATGCCGATCCGCAAAGAATCGGAGTAATCGTCATTGAAATGGTTGCTTTACGAATCGCTTCCATCAATTCTTCTTTTGTAATAGAATCAGGATTATCAAAAAACTTTTCCAAAAGTTTATCATCAAATTCAGCTACAGACTCAACCAACTTGGCTCTCCAGACTTTTACTTCTTCAGCAATTTCAGCAGGAATAGGAATTTCATGAAACGTCATTCCTTTACCTTCTTCATCCCAAACTATTGCTTTATTAGTAATAAGGTCAACAACACCAATAAAAGTTTCTTCCGAACCAATAGGATATTGAAGCGGAACAGGATTGGCACCAAGCCTTTCTTTAATTTGTTTTACAACACTAAAGAAATCAGCTCCCGCACGATCCATTTTATTTACAAAACCTATGCGTGGAACATTGTATTTATTCATCTGTCTCCAAACGGTCTCACTCTGAGGTTCAACACCGCCTACTGCACAAAACAATGCAACCGCACCATCCAACACCCGAAGTGAACGTTCTACCTCCACAGTGAAATCCACGTGACCGGGAGTATCAATGATATTGATTTTAAATTTATCGTCTTTATATGTCCAATAACAGGTTGTTGCAGCGGAGGTAATGGTAATTCCGCGCTCCTGCTCCTGGACCATCCAGTCCATTGTAGCAGCACCTTCATGCACCTCACCGATTTTGTGAGTTACACCGGTATAATACAATATACGCTCAGTCGTAGTAGTCTTACCTGCATCTATGTGCGCTGAGATTCCAATGTTCCGCGTATATTTTAATTCCTGACTCATTTGAAAGTTTAAGGTTTAACCTTAATATATTTTAATATTTATTTGTTGTTATTAATAATTAAGCTCTGAAATGCGAGAAAGCTTTATTTGCTTCTGCCATACGATGTGTATCATCACGTTTTTTAACAGCAGCACCTTCACCTTTTGCGGCAGCTATAATTTCACCGGCTAATTTTTCCGGTATTGACTTTTCATTGCGCTTGCGTGAATAATCAATCAGCCATTTAATTCCCAAAGCTGTTTTACGATCGGGGCGAACTTCACTCGGAATCTGGAAAGTTGCTCCACCTACTCTGCGACTTTTTACTTCTACAGCAGGCATAATATTAGTCAATGCTTTTTTCCATGTTTCCAAACCGTTTTCACTGGTTTTTTTTTCTATAATATCCAATGCATCATAAAAAGAAAGGAGTGCAATACTTTTTTTACCGCTGTACATTAAACTGTTTACAAAACGCGTTACCAATTTATCATTAAATTTAGGATCCGGTAACAGGATTCTTTTTTTGGGTTTTGACTTTCTCATTATCTACGAAATACGAATAGGTACGAATCTACGAATTACGAATTTTTTTCTTTGTTTATTTCTTAGCAGCTCCTGCTTTTGGTTTCTTTGTTCCATATTTTGACCTGCGCTGGTTGCGACCTTCAACTCCTGAAGTATCCAATGCTCCGCGAATGATGTGATAACGAACACCCGGTAAATCTTTTACCCTGCCTCCGCGAATCATCACAATTGAATGTTCCTGCAGATTATGCCCTTCTCCAGGAATATAAGCCGTAACTTCAAACTTATTGGTAAGCCTCACACGGGCTACTTTCCTCATCGCTGAATTCGGCTTCTTCGGAGTAGTGGTATAAACACGAGTACAAACCCCCCTGCGCTGAGGGCATGACATCAAAGCCGGTGATTTACTTTTATCAACAAGTTTTGAACGACCTTTTCTTACTAATTGTGAAATTGTAGGCATTAACGGGATTAAAATTTTAAAGAATTTTTTATTTAAGCTATGTTTATTAATTCTGCATTTTTCATTGTGAATTCTGTATTTTTTTAATAAATACAGGTACCCTATTTTTTTGGAAGCGCAAAGGTAGAATAACTTTTTGAATTAGCAACTTGTGATTGAAATAATTTATTAAACGATTTTTCATAAGAATAGAAGCCTTCCCGAAAATCCTGAAATATGAATTTTATTTCTGCTAAAAAAACAATTTATTGCCAGTCATTTTCGAAATTTGTTTAATTTTTGCAATTATTTTATCTGACTATGCCCAAAAAGAATACTACTTCCTTATTTTCAATTGATCCTGATATTTCAAAAGCGAAAACGCTTTCAAAAGAATTTTATACAAGTGAGAAAATCTTTGAAGCTGCAAAAGAAAAAATCTTTACACCTTCCTGGCAGTTTATCGGTGATTTGAATATGATAAATGACAGCAACAACATTCATATGTTTGTACTGTTGAAAATTTTATTAACGAACCCCTGATAATTACGAAAGACAAGGAAAATAAATTCCAAACCCTTAGCTTCTTTTGGTGATTTGATGAAAAGGATGGACTGGCTCTCAGTGGAGCTTTTTAAATTCGCTCCTGAATATTCAAAAGAATATTATCTTAACGCGCACTGGGCTTTGTATTGTGAAAATTTTCTGGAAGGTTTTCACATTCCTTTTGTTCATGCCGAATTGAATGACATCATTGATTTCGGAAATTATAAAACTGAATTGTTTACTAAATCGAGCCTGCAAATAGGATATGCCAAAGATGATGTAAACTGTTTTGATATTCCCAAATCATCACCTTACTATGGAAAAAAAATTGCAGCTTATTATTTTTTCGTGTTTCCTAACATGATGTTTTATTTTTATCCATGGGGATTATCAGTAAATATTGTGAAACCGCTAAAAATGAATAAAAGTATGATTTCTTTTCTTACCTATGTATAAGATGAATCGAAACTAAATAAAGGAGCAGGAGCTGATTTGAACAAAGTGGAAATGGAAGACGAAGAAGTTGTTCAAAGTGTTCACTAAGGAATTCGTTCAAGGTTTTATAAACACGGAAGATATTCCGTCACACGCGAACAGGGTGTTCATCATTTTCATAGGCTGATTGCACTATTTTTGAAATGAATCTCATGCAATAATTAGTTGTTCATCGGCAGAAGAACAGAAATTTAAGAACGATTAACTCACATTTTCATTTGATTATGCTAAACCATTTTGAATCAGTTGACCTGCCGTCAGAAATCTTTAAAAAATAATTTCCTGGTTTGAGTTGTTTAGTGATTATTTCTGTTGTGTATGTTCCGGGAAAAAATGTTTTAGAAAGCACCATTTGAACTGCTTTTCCTTCGGAGTTATAAATTTCTAATGTGATTTTATCTTTTTGTGCAACATAAAATGTAGGTGTAATATTTTTATTAAAAGCCGGATTCGGAAAAATTTCCACAATATGCGTTCGGTTATTTTTTGTTGAATTCTTTTCTTCTATGTCAGTGACCCCACCACCGTTTGTTGTATGAAATATTTTTCCGTTTTGTCCTACTGTCCAACCATTGTTATTATCAGCAAAAGAAACGGAATATAAATCTCCTGTAAATGATACCGGTTGGTTTATCCATGCTGAACCCGTATTAATTGTCCGTAGAATTTTTGCTGTTCCAACAACAGTTGCATTTTGATTGTCAGAAAAAAAGATGCTGTATAAATCATTTGTTATCCCGCTTGTTAAAGTGTTCCATGTGTTGCCTCCATTGGTAGTTGAAAGAATTACTCCACCAATGCCTGCAATATATCCCGTGTCAGCAGAAGTAAAATAAACGGAACGCAAATCATTGGTGATTGGAGATGTTTGAGCAAACCAATTATTTCCACCATCAATAGTTTTAAGAATTGTTCCTGAAAACCCAACTGCAAAAGCAATAGTATCATTTACTAAAAAACAGCCGGGCAATTCTACACTCACATTACTGTTTTGTACAATCCATGAGTTGCCGCCATCAATTGTTTTAAGAATAACGCCATTCTGCCCTGTTGCAAATCCAACACTATCATCTTTAAAATGTACATGAACTAAATGTTCTGTTGACCACTTGTTGGGTTGGAGAAATTTGCACCTCCGTTATTCGTTAGTTTTATTAAACCGCTTTCGCCAACTATCACACCATGACTTGTATTTGTAAAATAAACATCACGCAAAAACGAAGTTGTACCACTTGGTTGAATGTTCCAATTATTTCCTCCATTTATAGTATTTAAAATTTTACCATTTGAGCCTACTACCCAACCTGTATCAGGAGCAGGAAAAGAAACTCCAAGTAATGTTTCTGTTGTTCCGCTTGGTTGCAAATTCCATTGCGCTGATAATTGTTGATAAAACGTGCATAGTAAAATAGAGTTGTTGCGAAATTAACAATAAGCAGTTAAAGAATAGTTTTAAAACGATGATAAGCAAAAGAAGAAGGAAGGAATTTTGTGGCTGTAAAAAAATTAGCCATGCATATTCAAAAGGCACTTGAGAATGATCGATTAATGCGAGCCGTAATCGGGATGGGGAAAAAAGAATTTTCTCAATTATTGAAAAAATTTTCTCCTTTAGTAAATCGAACTCGCTATAAGAAAAACAGGAAAAGAAAACCAGGAGCGGGAAGAAGACATACATTAAAAACACCGGAACAAAAAATGTTTTTCATTTTATTTTACATGAAATGCTATCCTACACTTGATGTTGCTGGATTTTTTTATGGAGTAGACAAATCTCAGATTAAGCGATGGGTAGAAGAGTTGCGAAAGAGTTTAGAAAAAACACTGGAAAAAGTTTTAGTATTGCCTGTAAGAAAAATCAGCAGTATAAAAGAATTTTTGGAAAGATTTCCAGAAGTAAAAGAATTGATTATTGACGGCACGGAACGTCCTGTTCAGCGTCCGAAAAATAAACAAAAACAGAAAGATCGATACAGTGGAAAAAAGAAAAGGCACACGCAAAAGAACATTGTGGCAGTAAGTCGGAAAAAAGAAATTCTGCTGTTAAGTCCGACCAAAGGCGGCAGGGAGCACGATTATACGATGCTCAAAAAAAGTAAATTGCCCGAAAATATTCCAAAGCAAATAAAAACATATTTGGATTTGGGATTCAAAGGGATTCAAAAAGATTACCCCTTGAAAATTCTTATGCCCATTCGTAAGCCACGAACAAGAGAGTTGACTCACAAACAAAAAACAGCTAACAAAAAAGTCAGCCGGTTCAGAGTGAGAGGAGAAAATGCTTTAGCAGGAGTAAAACGACTACGCTGCATTACCGATGTATGCAGAGTAAAAAGTGAACAACTCAAAGATCATCTCATGTGGCTATCTTGTGGATTGTGGAACTTCCATCTCAAAGTAGCATGATAAAACAGATAACAGAATTTTTATACTATTAAAAATTATTTCGCAACAACTCTAATGGTTAGTTTATTATTGTGTCAAAACAATCTGGTCGTTATAAAATTTCCGAATATCTTTAATGCAACTGTTCCATTCTTTGAAATCTTTTTTACGGATAATGGCATTATCAATAGTGATTTCTTTGTCATAAATAATTTTTTTTCCTTCCTGTTTGCAGGTAAGCTTGAAAGAAAAATTATTATTCTTTTTGTTCACACCTTCGGGCATGTAATCCACTTTATAACCAGGAGGCAAGGTAAATTCTGTATGCTGCGAGATATAGTATTTGTTATCTAATTCATAATCGTTTACTCGCGTAGAATCAAAGCTAAGCGCGGCTAAGTTTTTTTCCATCTCTATATTAATGTAAAGCTCTGTGCCGGTTTTGGTAACCGCATTATTCAAATCGAAATCATATTCAACAGTTAAGGGCTGTTCACGGTTTTTAAAATCAGAAGGCTTAATATTTTTTAACGTAATGTTCGGATTCTCTTTCACAAGAAATTTTTTCAATGCCTCATCCTGCTTGTCTGTACGGGTGCCTGCATAGCCGCGCAAAATACTTGTTTTACCTTCCCCGTTAAAAACATTTTTTACATTGCCGGTAACTTTATCGCTGCTTACAGTTACCTGCCTGATGGTTTCAATTTTATTTCTTTCAATGCCGAATGACGGAACACGATCAAGAATGTATTTTGGTCCGTCTTCAATCAACACCTGCCTTCCCTGTATCCTGTGCGCATAATCATTGAAAGCGATCCAGCTTTCGGTAGGGTCAATAAAGTATTTTTTATCGTTTAGTACGATGGTGCATATCATGTGATTGTCCACAGCCAGTGAAGGAGTGCTGTAATCATAAGGAATATCATTGGTGCCCAGCCAGGTAAGCCGTGAATCATAACCGGCACTATGGTACATCACCTTAGCAAGGTTGGCCATGCCTTTGCAATCACCATATTTATTATTGTAAACTTTCTGGCATGTTTCCGGCTTATACCCCATGATGCCATTTTCATAAGCTATATAACGAATATTATCCTGCAGCCAATAAAAAATAGCCTTGATCTTTTCTTCATCCGTTTTTTTTCCTTCAATTAATTTCTGAACGGTCGGCTTAATTACCGATTCATCATTTTTTACCAGTTTTGTAAGCGAAGCATACCATGCATACAAATCATCAACATTGCTTAATAATTTATGCTTTCCCTTATCTTCATACTCTTTACAAAGGATAACTATGTGCGGAAAACTGGATGCAAGAGCCGGTGCATTTTCCTCGCTTTTAAAAGCTTTGAGATTTTTGAGCTTGTATTTATAGACTGTAGATTTGTTTTTCGGATTTGCCTCTTTGGTTTTCTCAATGTTATAGCCGTCAAAATTCACTTCTTTTAATTCCACCGTCAGCCAGTCAGGAACTTCAAAAGAAATTATTTTTTCAAGAATAGGATAAGAGTCATGAAAATATTCAGTGGTCAGGTATTTGACATCATGGATTTCTTTTTTGTAGGAAACATTTCTTCTCATACCAAGTGTTGGCAATGATTCGGAAAAGCTGACCAGCTTTGCATCTGAATAAAAAACTCCGTTTGCTTCATAATCGCTTGTAACCGGGAACACGTTTACTTTGCTACCTTTTGCTGATTCCAGGCGGATGTCTTTTACTTCGCTTTGCTCGTCAAAAAATATTCTTTGTTTCAGTACAATATTATCTTTAAAGGAGATAAACTGCTCGTAGGATATAAGCGAAGCAGTCACTTTTTGCTCACCATCAATTTTTTTAATGTCGAACGTGTAAGTACTTTCAGACTTTATTGATGCATAATCCTGATCCGGATAATCTTTCCTTGTTTTTTTGGCGAATTCCTGCTCTTCGGGCTTCACTTTTTCCTGCGCCTGCGCATAATAAGATGCCACAAGCAATAATGAAATTAAAACTTGAGATGTTTTCATGGTTAAGGTTACTTTATAAGAGCGAAAGATAAATAAAATAAATATTCTAAAACAAATATTTCAACCGGTATTTTAAGATTAACATTTTACCTCATCCAAAAGTATTATCAACAATAAATGGTTGATAATGTTGTTGAAATTTTCTCAGGGTTTTCCACATAGCCCCCTTGCAATACCTAATTTTGAAGCGGAAAGAACGTTTAAGGTTTAAGGTTTAAAGGTTAAGGTTAAAAAACATCCTGAACTTTAAACCTTAAACTTTAAACCTTAAACTTTTAAAATGGCAAAGAACACAGATAATCACAATTACACAGAAGACAGCATCCAATCGCTCGACTGGAAAGAGCACATCCGCCTGCGACCGGGAATGTACATAGGCAAGCTGGGAGACGGCTCCTCGCGCGATGACGGAATTTACGTACTGCTCAAAGAAGTAATAGATAATTCCATTGACGAGCATACGATGGGTTATGGAAAGAAGATTGACATTGAAATTAAAGACGGTACTGTTACCGTACGCGATTTCGGTCGCGGCATTCCGCTTGGAAAAGTTGTAGAATGTGTTTCAAAAATAAATACTGGTGGAAAGTATGACAGCACAGCGTTTCAGAAATCTGTTGGTTTGAATGGCGTGGGAACAAAAGCTGTGAATGCGCTGTCCGAATATTTTAAAGTGCAGGCAATCCGCGAAGGCAAAACCGTTATAGCAGAGTTTGAAAGAGGTGAATTAAAAAATCATCAGAAGCCAAAATCTTCTCCTGAACATAACGGCACCATCATTACATTTATTCCTGACCATTCCGTTTTTACTGATTTCAATTATAAGGATGAGTATGTGGAAAGGCTGTTGCAGAATTATTCATACCTGAATGTGGGCTTAACGATTCATTACAATGGCAAAGCATTTCACTCTGAAAACGGGCTGACTGATTTACTGAAAAGCAATATCAGCGAGGAAACTCTCTACCCTATCATCCATTTAAAAGATAAAGATATTGAAATCGCTTTCACACACACTACTGCTTATGGCGAAGAATATTATTCGTTCGTAAACGGTCAGCATACTACACAGGGCGGAACTCACCTTGCCGCTTTCCGCGAAGGGATTGTAAAAACAGCACGCGAGTTTTACAAGAAGGAATATGATCCGAGCGATGTGCGCACTTCTATTGAAGCTGCCATCAGCATCCGCATACAGGAACCTGTTTTTGAATCGCAGACCAAAACCAAATTAGGTTCGCAGGCTACAGCGCCTAACGGTCCGTCATTACGTAATTGGATTGTTGATTTTGTGAAAACAGAATTGGATAATTATCTTCATAAGCATCCTGAAATTGCTGAGATATGGAGAAAGAAAATTGAACAATCGGAACGCGAGCGAAAAGAAATTGCTGGAATTAAAAAGCTGGCGAATGAACGTGCCAAGAAAGCGAATCTTCACAACAAGAAACTGCGCGACTGCCGTGTGCATCTTAATTCAAAGCATGTTGACAGGCTGGATTCTACCTTGTTTATTACAGAGGGAGATTCTGCAAGCGGTAGCATTACCATTTCGCGCGATGTGAACCTTCAGGCGGTTTTCAGCTTAAAAGGAAAGCCGCTGAATTGTTTTGGTTTGACAAAAAAGATTGTTTATGAAAACGAAGAGTTCAATCTTTTGCAAAATGCTTTGAATATTGAAGACGGTTTGGAAGAATTGCGTTACAGCAAAATTGTAATTGCCACAGATGCTGATGTGGACGGTATGCACATCCGATTATTGCTGCTTACTTTCTTCCTCCAGTTTTTTCCTGATTTAGTAAAAAACAATCACGTTTATATTCTCCAGACTCCGTTATTCCGGGTAAGAAATAAGAAAGAAACTTTTTATTGTTACACCGAACAGGAAAGAGTGAATGCAATTCAAAAACTGCAACCTAAACCGGAGATCACCCGCTTTAAAGGTTTAGGAGAAATTTCTCCTGATGAATTCAAAAACTTTATCGGAAAAAGAATCCGCCTCGAACCCGTGAGCACAGAAGGCGAAACATCAGTTCAGCATTTGATGGAATATTATATGGGAAAAAACACACCGGAGAGGCAGGAGTTTATTATTAAGAATCTGAAACTTGAAGAAGAGCTTGAGCCGGAGTTGATCGAAGAATAAACAAACAACTTGTCATTCAGGAGGAACTTTTTAATAGATTCAACCAAATAAATAAAGAGCAAATAAAAATAAAAATCCCACGGGAGAAAATATAAAATAAGAATGGGAAAAAAGAAAAAAGAAATAACTGAAGCCGAAGAACCAAAACAACAGGAAATAATTCACAACATTCCAATTTCAGGAATGTTTCAAAATTGGTTTCTGGACTATGCTTCATATGTAATACTTGAGCGCGCAGTTCCCTATCTTGATGATGGCTTGAAACCGGTTCACCGGAGGATCATGCACAGCATGTGGGAAATGGAAGATGGTCGCTACAATAAAGTGGCGAACATTATAGGTAACACGATGAAATATCATCCGCATGGTGATGCTTCCATAGGTGATGCTTTAACACAGCTCGGACAAAAAGATTTATTGATTGACAAGCAGGGAAACTGGGGAAATATTTATACCGGTGACTCTGCAGCTGCTCCGCGATACATTGAAGCACGCCTTTCAAAATTTGCATTGGAAGTTGTTTTCAATCCTAAAACTACTCTGTGGCAACAATCTTATGACGGAAGAAATAAAGAACCAATTGCTCTTCCTGTAAAATTTCCATTGCTCCTTGCATCAGGAATTGAGGGTATAGCCGTAGGGTTAGCCTGCAAAATACTTCCTCATAATTTCTGTGAACTCATTCAAGGTTCCATTGATGTACTGCGAAAGAAAAAAACAAACCTTGTTCCTGACTTGGCAACAGGCGGCATAGCTGATTTCAGAAATTATAATGAAGGGCTCCGTGGAGGAAAAATTAAAGTGCGTGCTGTTATTGAACAGAAGGATAAAAAAACATTACTCATCAAAGAAATTCCTTTCGGCACAACCACACAATCCATTATTGATTCGATTCTTGCAGCAAATGAAAAAGGCAAGTTAAGAGTTAAAAAAGTTGAAGACAATACAGCAGCTACTGTTGAAATTGCAATTTATCTTCATCCCGATTCTTCGGAAGATGTTGATAAAACAATTGAGGCGTTGTATGCATTCACAGATTGCGAAGTTTCCATTTCACCAAACTCTTGTGTGATCCTTGATGGCAAGCCGGTGTTCATGGGTGTGAATGAAATACTTCGTATTTCCACAATGAACACACAGGAACTTTTGAAACGCGAACTTGAAATTACATTGAGCGAATTAATGGAAGACTGGCATTTTTCTTCTCTTGAAAAAATATTTATTGAGAACAGAATCTATCGTAAGATTGAAGAATGTGAAACATGGGAAGCGGTCATCAAAGCAATTGACAAAGGACTTACACCATTCAAAAAACAACTGAAGCGTGAAGTTACAGAAGAAGATATTGTAAATCTTACCGAGATAAAGATCAAGCGTATTTCAAAATTCGATTCATTCAAAGCTGATGAACACATCAAAGCATTGAATGCAAAAATGAAAGAGATAAAAGAGAATCTTGCCAACCTTACTCAATTTTCAATCAATTATTTCAAAGAGCTTCTTAAGAAATACGGAAAAGGAAAAGAACGCAAAACACAAATTTCAGAGGAAGGATTTGAGCAGATAGAAGCAAAGCGTGTAATGATAAATAATACAAAATTGTATTATAACCGCGAAGAAGGATTTGCCGGATACGGTTTAAAGAAAGATGAGTTTGTTTGTGATTGTTCAGATATGGATGACATCATTGCATTTAACAGCGAAGGGAAATTTCTTGTGGATAAGATTGGTGAAAAGAAATATTTCGGAAAAGGAATTCAGCACATTGCTGTCTTCCAAAAAAATGATGAACACACTATTTACAATATGATTTACCGTGACGGATTAAAAGGAAGCCTGATGGTAAAACGGTTTGCTGTTACAGGAGTGACACGTGATAAAATTTATGAGCTTACAAAAGGAACTGAAAACTCAAAAGTTCTTTTCTTTTCTCTTTCTCATGAAAATGATGCACCAACTGTTGAAGTAATTTTAAAACCAAGACCAAAACTTCGCAACACAATCATACCGATTAATTTTAACGAAGTGATTATTAAAAATCGTTCTGCTAAAGGAAATGTGGTTACCAAATTTCCTGTTCATAAAGTGACGGATACAAAAAAAGTAGTGCCGTCTTTAAATCAGCTTTCTGAAAATTCAAAGATTGAAGAAGGTTTGGCTGAAAAAGAAAAAACAGCACAAAAAAAAAGTAGTGCAGGTACTGATGCTGATGATTTGATTAAACCGGCTGAAAAAAAAGAAAAGGGAAAGAAAACAGATAAAACTCAAATGGAACTGGAGCTGTGAAGAAATTGTATGTATGCCGCAAATTTATAAGGTTCAAAAAAAAGCCGGAAAAAATTTCCGGCTCTACCTAACCCTATGAAATGTTTTTATTTCTTTTTCTTACATTAATTATAAAGCAAAGTTAAGCCCGCTTCTTAAAGTTGCGATGAATTTTTGTTTTATCTTTTCAAAAGGTTTTAAGCCTTCAATGACTGCGGAATATTTAATAATATTCCATTTAAGCTTTTCATACAACCAAATTAAATATTTTTGAACACTCAAATAACGGGATGGTTTCCAATACTACTAACGAAAAATTTTTAAATGTCCTAAAGAATGTAAAAATTTTTTACCACATACCCGTTGCAATTATTGAGCAGCTTGCACAAAAAATGGTAGTAAAACAATACGCACCTGATGAACCTGTTTTCAGGAAAGGTGACCAGGGTGATTGCATTTATATCATTACAGAGGGAAAAGTGAAGTTGCATGAGCAGGAAATGATAATTGCAGAAATGGGAGTGCCTGATTTTTTTGGTGAATTTTCACTGTTGGATAATGAACCACGTTCGCTGTCTGTCACCTGTACTCTTCCATCAAAACTTGCCGCGCTTCACCGGAATGATTTTTACCTTGTGTTAAAAGAACATCCCGAATCCATAAAAAATATTATCGAGGCGCTTATCAAAAGAATAAGAGAGCAAAACAATAAAATATTCACGTATCTTAAAAACCGTGAAAAAGAATTAGAAGAGGAAGTGAGTAAAAAAACCGCGGACCTAAGAGCAAATAATGCTGAATTATCTTTAACTCTTGAAAGATTGAAGCTGACACAGCAGCAACTGGTAATGAAAGAAATGCTCGCCTCCATGGGACAGCTTACAGCTGGCATTGCACATACCTTAAAAAACCCGCTGAATTTTGTAAATAATTTCTCACAGGTTTCGCTTGATTTAATTTCTGAAGTCATAAAAATAAAAGACGAAACAGAAAAGAAAGATTTGTTGAAAGATTTAAAAGTAAATATTGAAAAGATCAATGCGCATGGAAAACGTGCAAACAGCATCGTGGAAAACATGCTGCAGCACAGTACGCACAGGTCGGGCGAAAAGCAGCAGGTTAACCTGAATGAACTCACTGAAGAAATCAGCCACATAGCTTTTCACAATTACCGGTCAAACAATACAGGTTTTACTTGTGAAATTAAAAAAAACCTAAAGCCCGGTATTCCAGAAGTCCTGGTTTTTACAAAAGAAATTTCAAGGGTTCTTTTAAACCTTCTGAACAACTCTTTTTATTCAGTAGAAGAAAAAAGAAAAATCTCAGTAAAAAATAAGGACTATGATTATAATCCTTTAATCGTTTTAAGCACTTATTCTAAAGATGGCAAGGTGGTAATTTCTGTAAAAGATAATGGTATGGGAATTCGGGATGACATTAAAGAAAGAATTTTTGAACCTTTTTTTACAACAAAACCTCCCGAACAGGGTAACGGTCTGGGGTTGTCAATGAGTAATGAAATTATTAAAATGTATGAGGGAGAAATTCTTTTAAACAATTCAACGAAAGCTGAAACTGAGTTTTTAATTTATGTGCCTGAATAAATTTTTACTGCATAAATTATATGCAACAGGTATTTTACAGCCTGTACACAATAAACAGGTAAAATGATTCATTAAATACCTGATGAAAGCAGCCGGTAAAATAAAGTTGACAGTTGCATTGCTTTTTTGCTACTGTTTTTTTTCCATTTTAAAATCAAGTGCACAGACTGAGGTTGTGCAGCCTAAATTCAAACAGGTGATCGTGCATATTCCAAAAATTAAAACAGTACGCAGGCTTCAGGAAGACAAATTTATAAATGACAGCTTAAAAATTATGATAATCAATTTCGATTCGCTTTTTCAAAACCAGCTTTCACAATCGAAATTTAAAGATTCGGTCATTGAAAAAATAAGTCATCAGACTGCTATTCTTCAAACCGCCTTTAATGATCTCCGGCAGCGTGCATCTGATTATGAAACGTTGAACTTCCAGATTAAAAAAAATAATTTTGTTCTTGTAATTTTTAATTCTTTTGTTTGCCTGCTCCTCTTCATTATGCTTGTAAGGTATTTGTTCAGATCATATAAAAAGAAATCATCAGGAATAACAAATCATAACCGCGATTTGGTCAGGACGTTTTATAATTCATCTGACGTTTCTCCCCAGGACAGGATTAACTATAACCTGCAACAATTAGAAAAAATAGGCAAACTCAGGGAACTCGGAGTTTTAACAGATGATGAATTCAGGTTTCAAAAAATAAGAATATTAAGCAATTCAAAATAATCTTAAGTTCACCCGGCATTGAATTTTATGCTAAGAAAATATGAAAGACCACTTCTCAAAAGTAGCAGAACTTTATTCACAGTTCCGTCCCTCCTATCCTAAGGAAGTTTTTAATTTTTTAATTACATTAGTTACAGAGACAAAAACTGCATGGGATGCAGGAACAGGCAACGGCCAGTTTGCGTCAGAACTCGCAAATTATTTTGAAAACGTTTTTGCGACTGACATGAGCCAAAATCAAATCAGGAATGCTATCATCAAAAAAAATATTTTCTATAAAGTTGAATCCGCAGAACAAACTTCTTTTCCTGATAATAAATTTGATCTCATAACCGTTGCCCAGGCAATTCACTGGTTTGACTTTTCAAAGTTTTATAATGAAGTGAGTCGCATTTTAAAACATGACGGGATTGTGGCAGTTATCGGATACGGTCTTTGTAAAATAGAGGAGCCGGTTGACAAAATACTTGATCACTTATATTCAACTGTTCTTGATGGATACTGGGATAAAGAGAGAAGATATATTGATGAACACTATCAGACCATTCCGTTTCCGTTTGATGAACTAAAATCTCCTGCTTTCAATTCCGAATATCACTGGGGTTTGGATCAGCTCCTGGGTTTTCTCAATTCATGGTCCGCGGTTCAGCATTATAAAGACAGGAATCAAAATGAAAATCCCATTGACAAAATAACCGGTGATTTAAAAAACTGCTGGAATGAAAATGAAAAAAAGAAAATTTCTTTTCCTGTATTTTTAAGAGTAGGAAAAAAGAACTGATTCAAAAATTCTTTAACCTACATTTGCACACCGAAGATATTTTTTAATTTTCTCTATATGGAAAATCAATTTAAAATTCCTTTCTACGCAAAAATTGCACTCATTTTTATCGGGGCGTTTGCCTTTGTTTATTTACTGGTTATTGCACAGGACATTCTCATCCCTCTTGTATATGCCACGCTTATTGCCATACTGTTGAATCCCCTGGTAAATTTTTTACACAATAAAAAAATAAACCGTGTAGTTGCCATTTTTATTGCGTTAATCCTTACCATTGTTGTTACTGCTTCCATTGTGTATTTTATTTCATCACAGGCATCAATGTTTAAAGAAGCGCTTCCGAAATTTGAAGTAAAATTTAATGAGCTGCTGCAAAAAATAATTTCATGGGCATCCGGTAAATTCAATATCAGCGATGAAAAAATTTCAGCTTCAATTGCAAAAGGAAAAACTGAGCTGATGGGCAACAGCGGAACTTATATCGGTCAAACATTGAATACCATAAGCGGCATTCTTGTGGTGGTTATCCTTTTGCCGGTTTATATCTTTTTTATTTTATTTTACAAGTCTCTGCTGCTAGAATTTATCCGGAGGCTTTTTCATCAGGAGCAGCATAAAACAGTGGTGGAAGTATTGGTTGAATCAAAAGGCTTAATCCAGAGTTATCTCGCGGGGCTTCTCATTGAAGCATCTATTGTAGCCACGTTGAATTCTGTCGGGCTGCTTATTCTGGGAATTGATTACGCCATCCTGATCGGCATTATAGGTGCTTTGTTAAATATTATTCCATATCTCGGGGGACTTGTTGCTGTAGCGCTGCCCATGATTGTAGCATTAGTAAACAAATCACCTACGGAAATGCTGTTTGTTTTCGGTTTGTATATGCTCGTTCAATTTATTGACAATAATTTCCTGGTACCGCGTATTGTTGCTTCTAAAGTAAAGCTCAATGCATTAGTTTCAATTATTATAGTAATCATCGGGGGCGCATTGTGGGGACTCTCGGGAATGTTTTTATCCATCCCGGTAGCGGCTATTTTAAAAGTTATTTTTGACCGCGTTGAACCTTTAAAACCCTGGGGTTATTTGTTGGGCGATACTATGCCTGAATCTACGAAGCTTAATTTTAATATTCTGAAACCGAAGAAAAAAGCGAAGAAGGAAATTTAGAAGTTGGAGATTAGAAATTTAGAAGTTGGAAGTTAGAAGAGTTTCCATCTTCTAACTTCCAGCTTCTATTTTTCAATAGCCATATTTTTCTTTCCATAATTTTTTCAGGAAACTGCGTAATTCATTTTCACGTGTGTTATTTCCGGGATCATAAAATTTAGTTCCTTTAATCTTTTCGGGAAGGTAATCCTGTTCAGAAAAGTTTTCAGAGTAATCATGCGAATATTTATATTCTTTTCCATAACCCAGTTCTTTCATGAGCTTTGTGGGTGCGTTTCGCAAATGGAGCGGAACGGGAAGATCACCTTTTTCATGTACGGCAGATTGCGCATCCATAATGGCCATATAAGATGCATTGCTCTTGGGAGAAGCAGCAAGATAAATAACTGTTTGTGAAAGAATAAGCGAACATTCGGGATAACCGATCACGTCAATTGCCTGGAAGCAACTGTTTGCCATGACCAGTGCCGTAGGGTTTGCATTGCCGATGTCTTCCGAAGCAAGAATCAACATGCGCCTTGCAATGAATTTGGGATCCTCACCTCCTTCTATCATCCGCGCGAGCCAATACACTGCAGCATTGGGGTCGCTGCCACGCATGGATTTTATGAATGCCGAAATGATGTCATAATGCTGTTCGCCTCCTTTATCATATAAGGCAATTTTCTGCTGCGCAATCTGGGTGACATACGCATCGGTAATTTCAACTTCATTGCTGTTTGCTGAAGTAATAACGAGTTCAAAAAGATTGAGCAACTTTCGTGCATCGCCTCCTGACAATCGCAACAATGCTTCGGTTTCTTTGATGGTGATATTTTTTGTCTGCAGAAAATCATCTTTTTCGATGGCATGGTGCAACAGTTTTAACAACTCCTCTTTATTTAAACTTTGGAGAATGTAAACCTGACATCGCGAAAGCAAAGGGTGTATGACTTCGAACGAAGGATTTTCGGTGGTGGCGCCAATTAAAATTATAATTCCTTTTTCGACTGCGCCCAGCAATGAATCCTGCTGCGATTTGCTGAAACGGTGAATTTCATCAATAAACAAAACCGCTTTTCCCTCCTGCCCTGCTTTCTGAATTACTTCGCGCACATCTTTTACTCCTGAATTGATGGCGCTAAGGGTGTAAAAGTTTAATTTCAGATTGGAAGCAAGTATGAAAGCAAGGGTGGTTTTGCCCACACCGGGCGGGCCCCACAAAATCATGGAAGGAAGGTGACCGCTTTCGGATATTTTTCGCAGCACATTGTTTTCACCCACCAGGTGCTGCTGCCCGACAAATTCGTCTAAGTTTTTAGGGCGTACGCGTTCGGCTAGAGGAGCGGATGGATTCACGATGTAAAATTAGGAAGAGAAGGGGGTGTAAAGTTTAAAGTGTGAAGTTTAATCGCGATAGCTTTCGGCATGGCTTGCGTGTGATTGAAAGTTATACCAATACTTATAATAAAATAATCCAAGAGAAATTGGTATAATGCCGATAAAGAAGCCGTTTAGTCCAAACCACTTTGGACTATTACGCATTCCGTATCGGTATTAAAACAAAAAAAGACTGCTTTATAAGACCGTCTTTAGTTTATAAATGAGGATAAAAAAAATTGAAACATTATTTCGAAAAGAGTTAGTCATTTTCTAATTCATTCAAATTCAGTACGATAAATTTCTTGTGGAGCACGTGTGAGGTGTCGTGGAGATGATAAATATCTTGTGGAGCACGTGTGAAGTGTCGTGGAGATGATAAATATCTTGTGGGAGCACGTGTGAGGTGTCGTGGAGATGATAAATATCTTGTGGAGCACGTGTGAAGTGTCGTGGAGATGATAAATATCTTGTGGAACAC
>JBDSOU010000020.1:0-12729 GCA_039914625.1 Bacteroidia bacterium
CATAGAGAATATCACCCGAAAAATTTATTTTGAAGATGGGAAGGATGCTATCGTTGTGACGGTTCACTTTTTTTGGCGGCAGTCCGTTAAACTTTTTTAACGGAATGTATTTGTTTGCGCTTTGTAATTGTTGAAGTACCATGATTTTAAGTTTTTATTTTTCTTCGATTACGCAGTTGACCAGGATGACGTCCATTAACATGCCTGTACACACTCCTTTTATTTTTACAGGATCGTTGGGCTGCAACTTTTCGCTTTTTTCGGTTTCGTCTTTATCAAGGACGCAACTTATGCTGCTCATGGGATCACCGGTATTAAGAATAATGTTGACATTATTTTTTTCGTCAGACTTTATTAAATTTATTTTTCCTTCGGTAACGATTACTTTATCGAGGTAACGTGCGTTGGCTGATTTCTCGTCTGCGATAAAATCTGCGAGCAAATTTTGCGGTGTAAGGGAGAAATCTGCCTTCTTGCCGGAAATTCCTGAAACGGAACGGTTGACATAATAATAAGTTCCGACTGCACCTGCACAAACAACTAAAACTGCTATGATTATATATGATGATTTTTTCATGATTTAGTTATTTAATGCTCCATTAGTGATCCATGATTTAATATTTGCAATATCGCAATCGCTTAATTTGTTTCCGCCTTTAGGCATCGGTGAGAAACCGGGCGCCCATGTTATTACCCCAATTAATTTTCCATTATCAGCATAGCTTTTAAGATTTGCATACCCCTCGAGATTTACATTTCCTAAGGGTGATGATCCGCTGTGACAGCTATAACAGTTATTTTGAATAATGGTGACCACTTTAGTATATGTTGCATTTGATGTGTCGCACGCAGTGGTGTTCGCAACGGGATATAATACTTCTTCCACATCCTTGTAACAACCGTTTATAGAAATCAGAATTATCATACTCATAAGAACATATATAATCTTTCGTGCCATTGCATTTAATTATTTGGCGCTCCGGCATCTGCCCAAATACGGATTGCATCAATTTCACATTGGGGTAGCTTATTCCCACCCTGGGGCATTGGGACAAATCCTGTAGAATGATTCACTGCACCAAACAATCTTCCGTTGAGTGCTACTGTTTGTGCACCAGCATATGCAGAAAGGTTGATACCACCGGCAGGAGTTGAACCGCTGTGACAACCAGTGCACTTGCCATCAAGAATCGGTTTAATTTTTCCGGAATACGTTACATTTAATGTATCGCAGTCGTCACAATGATTATTTTGTGCGCCTTGATTTATCCATTGAACAATGCTGTTAATTTGTTGCTGTGTGAGAGGCGCATTTGGCGGAGGAGGCATGCGGTCACCAGGATCATTTTCTGTAATTTTTTCCACTATTTTTCCAGCACTGGTATTGAATGGTTCTATATCTCCGGTATTAATAATGTTTGAATACGAGTTCAGAATAATTCCGTCCTGCGCACTTGCTGCATCATGACAACCACTCTTAGCACAGTTGGAAATAAATAATGGAAGGATTGTATTGTCAAAATAAACAGAATCAGGGTCGCAGGGAATTTCATTACTGTTGCTATTACCTGTTGAGTCATTACCCACAGGTGTTACTTCAGAAATATCTCCGGCCCCAAGAGGTGTATGCTGACAGCTTTCCATTAATAAAAATATAACGGATACGAAAATGGCAATCAGTGCAATTTCTGCAATCCACTTATAATTTTTATTTTCCTGACGGGAATACATTTTAAATTTTAACTAAATATACTTCCGATATGAGGGTTTTTACAACTATAAATTACTGAATGAGAATTAAGGTTAATTAAACGGGGTTTTAACCGAGTTGGAAAAAGAATGAAAGACCCCGCAGTAGAACTGCGAGGTATCGCAAAAAAACAGCCACAGATTCACAGATTATCACAGACAAATTTCTAGAAATTAGTGGAATTAGTGGCGAAAATTCACCCCGCAGCAGAGCTGCGAGGAATTCTTTCGATTAAAATTTCTTAAAAAATCGCCTCAGAAGTTAGAAGTAACAATCAGGTAATCTTTATTCAAAACAAAAAACCGGGAAATGATCCCCGGTTCTAATTATAATTGGTTACTTCTTTTTACTTTACAACGTTCAACCGTTTGGTAATTGAATTGCCCAATGAGGAAATAATTACACTGTACATACCCGGCTTCAAATCAGTTACAGAAACTTTTTGAATGTCTGAAGTATTTTGCAGTGCTGTTTTAAATACCTCTTTGCCGCTAAGATCATAAATTGTGATGTCGGCTTTTTCTGTAGCCATTTTTTCACTTAGCTGCAAGCTGATTTCATCTTTCACCGGATTCGGAAACATTACCACTTCATTCGCAGCATCGCTGGTTGTCATAGATTCTATTCTCAATGCAGCAGTAGTAAAAAATGTCCATGCTGACCAAGGTCCGGTATTGCTGCCACCGCAAAGCGAACGCACTTTAAATTTATAATTTGAACTGCTGTTCAAGCCTGTCATATTATAAAATGTATTGGTGGTAGATGCAGTAAAATTCAAATCCACATTGTTCCCGCTTGCGTCTTCCACCCGTACCCTGTAGCTTGGTGAACCTGTTGAATTCCAGTTCAGCCTTGCACCGGAGGCAGTAATGTTATTAACGGTAGTTCCGGCCGGAGCTACTGTACAATTACCACCTGTTCCGCCACCGGTTGTAAAAGAAAAAAACGCTGACCAATTTGGATGATTGCCACCGCAATTAGTACGCACTTTAAATTTGTAATTCGAACTTGCAGTTAATCCTGACAAAGTGTAAGAAGTTCCGGTGACAGCGGTTTGAAAGTGAAACGGGACATTGTTTCCCTGCGCATTTTCTACTTCAAGATTGTAAAATGTTGCTCCCGCCATGGCATTCCATGTCATGGTTTCTGTGGTTTGATTAGCAGCCGTTGCATTTAATCCTGTGGTTACAGGGCACTGACTGAAGCTTTGATTTGCGAATGCGATCATCCCTATGACAACCGTAAACAATTTGTTTGTTTTTCTCATTTTTTTAATTGAATTTTAAATTGGTTATATTATTTTATTTATGATGTAAGATTACTTTCGTTTTGATTTTTTCAGATGAAAATAGTTGCTGAACGGGTGAATTGAAAGATTGAGCAAGTTTTTTGGCATGTTTATTTAATAATAGAAAAAAAATTAGACTATGCTTTGGAAAGGAAGAAGACAAAGTAGTAATGTAGATGACCGCAGATTTTCCGGAAAAGGGATTGCAGTTGGCGGTGGATTAGTGGGCGCTGTAATTTATGTTATTAATCTTTTTATGGGAGGAGGCGATTTATCGCAGATTACGCAGCAAATCGGCTTAAACAATACCCAGCTTTCTGCCGAGGAACAGGCAGCTGATGATGAGCGGGCACAATTTGTTACATCAGTTATAGCGGAAACCGAAGATGTATGGCAGGCTATTTTTCGTGAGCAGGGAAAAGAGTACACACTGCCCACCCTTGTTTTATTCAGAGGTGCGGTGCAATCAGCCTGCGGAAATGCAAGCTCAGCTATGGGGCCTTTTTATTGTCCGGGAGATCAGCAGGTATATATTGATCTGTCTTTTTATGAAGATCTGCAGAAAAAATTAAAAGTACAGGGAGATTTTCCTATGGCGTATGTCATTGCTCACGAAGTAGGACATCACGTACAAAATTTACTTGGTGTTTCTGCTAAAATGGATCAGTTACGCCAGCAGTTGAGTGAAAGTGAATATAACAGATATTCCGTGATGCTGGAATTACAGGCTGATTTTTATGCAGGAGTCTGGGCGCATCACGTTCAGCAAATGGATACTGTTTTAGAAAAAGGTGATATTGAGGAAGCCCTTAATGCTGCAAATGCAATTGGTGATGACCGTCTTCAAAAACAATCTCAGGGGTATATTGTACCGGATGCTTTTACACATGGAACTTCAGCCCAAAGAATGTATTGGTTTAAAAAAGGATTTGATACCGGAGATATAAAAGAAGGTGATACTTTTAATGCACTTAATTTATAGATGCTCCTGTTTTAAATGAATGACCCCGCAGTAGAACTGCGAGGTATCGCAAAAAACAGCCACAGATTCACAGATTATCACAGACAAATTTCTGGAAATTAGTGGAATTAGTGGCGAAAATTCACCCCGCAGCAGAGCTGCGAGAATTCTTTCGATTAAAAGCGTGTCCTTTTCAAGTATCAATATCTTGACTCACATCATTTTAATTTTCATATCTCTGAATTACCGTTTTAGATGGGGAATTTACCTGTTGAGTATGTTTTGTTAGTATTTATTTTATTTCCGTTTTAACTTTACACTAATAAAGAAATAAATATTATTAACAACAATTCAAAAACCAAAATAAAATGAAAAAGATCAATGCAATTTACATTGCAGCTTTAATTTTGTTCAGCACATTTAAAGTAAATGCCGCTACCATTATTGTTAACGTAGAGGATTTTGAATTTGATCCCGCTATCTTCACTATTAATGTAAGAGACCAGGTAACGTGGATGTGGGATAACAGCGCTGGGCAGCATACTACTACTTCCACAACAATCCCTGCCGGGGCCATAACATGGAATGAAGTAATCGGGCAAAATTCCCAGGTGTTTACTTATACGGCAACAGTTCCCGGCAGCTACGACTATGTGTGCCTTTATCATCAATCTATGGGAATGATCGGACATTTTACTGTAAACGGAACTACGGGTATAACAACTATTCCAGCAGTGCCGGCACTTTTTATTAGAGGATACAATCCTTCAAACGGAAAACTTGTAATAAACTATGGGTTACCTTCTAATTCAAAATTAAATTTACAGATGTTTGACATTCTTGGTAAACCAGTTCGCACATTTATATCAAATAATAAGATTGCAGGGACTTATACTGAAACATATTCAGTTGCGGATTTGAAAAAAGGAATTTATATCCTACAACTTGAAGCATCAGATGCAAGGACAACACGCAAAATAATCATTCAATAATATTTCATAGGGTAGGTTTAGTTAAGGGAAAGGCAGGGAAATCTGCCTTTTTTTTTTCACGAGGCTTTGGTCGCTGAAGAATTTTTGGATAATATGTGAATCATGTAACTTTTATAAAAAATTGTGTAACAGTATTTCTTTCAGATATCCTCACCTTTACCAGCTGTCACGAAACATATTATACCGATTGAACGGGTTATTTTCCCCGTTCGGTGAATTAATTCCGCAAAAAACGTTAAGGCTGCATTAGTTTTGAATCAGAAAATAAATACCGCTAATTAATCTATTTATTAAAAATAAAAATTGACATTAAATTAATTTAAATGACCATGAAAAGAAAATTATTCTTAACAATTATTGCGCTAATTACAATTCAAAAACTCTATTCACAATCTGCAAACTGGAAATACATCCGCCCGTCCAACACAGGGCTTGGTGGGGATTATTATCAGTGTATTGAAGTGGACCGATGCGGAAACAAATGGACGGGTGGTTATCTTCCTTTCTGGAGCCAGGGCGCTGTTTCAAGATTTGATGATACTGTTTTTACATGCTGGAGTAATTTTGATGGCTATATTCCTGCCGACCGTGTATATGACGTTGCTTTTGATAACAATGATGGATTGTGGGTTGCGACTAACGGAATAGGAAACGGGATTGCCAACGGTGGAATTGCGCATTACGATGGAACTACCTGGACTCAATATACATCATTAAATTCTCCTTTGCCGGAAGATGATATGCGCGGAATTGTGGTTGACCATAACAATAATGTTTGGGCTACCTTTTTAAATGTTCAGACTTTGGCAGGTGGTGTGGCTAAGTTTGATGGTACAACATGGACCATCTATACACCCGGAAATTCCAATTTGCAATCAGGCTCGGTGGATAAGATAGATGTGGATCTGCAAAATAATATCTGGATTGGAAGTAATTTAGGATTGATAAAATTTGACGGTTTCAACTGGATATTATACAACACGCAAAACTCTGGACTTTCAAATAATGATGTTACCGATGTGGAATATGATGAAACAACCAATAAAATATATGCGGCTACAGGTATTTCCATTGATATATATGACGGAACAAACTGGAGCCATATAAACAATAGTAATGCGCCCGTATCTACTACAGGATTATGGGCTGTTGATGCAAGAGGTGATAGTGTAATTATTGCAACGCTTGGCGGGACTTACCTTACCTATATTTATGATGGCAGCACCTGGATTTCGCACCAGGAACCAAATCATACCAATGATACGCGTATAGATGCTGAAGGAAATTTTTGGACGTGCGGCATTGGCGTGGTGTCAAAATACGATGGAGTTTCCTGGACTGAATATAACAGTAAAAACAGCGGACTAACAGGGATGTTTAATGACGATATTTTTGTTGACAGTAAAAACCGTGCGTGGTTTGGCAGCAGCGATAACGGAGGAATCAATATGTTCGATTGCCCCCGCTGGCAGGACTACAATCCCTATAATGCAGGTGTATGGCCACAGCCTATAACTTATACAGGCAGCGGCACAGGCACTACCGAAGACAGCTATGGTGATATATGGATGTTATTCAGCGGAGTTGCAGGTGGTGCAGTGCAAATTCCGAATGGAGATGTTAATAATCCTGCTGCATGGACCGTGTGGGAGAATGTTAACAGCGGTATTTCATTACAATTTTTAAGCAGAGCTGCTGCTGACCAATCAGGTAATGTGTGGGTAGGGTATGATGATGCATGCAGTGTTTCAAAGTTCAGCCATGCAACCAACTCATGGACAAATTATAATTTATTTCAGCTTGGGCAAATTACCTGCGGAGCCGGTTCGGGTATCGAATCTATTCGTGTTGATGATTCAAATAATGTGTGGGTATGCGGATTGGCGGGGCTTGCAAAATTTGACCAAACCAAGTGGACATTTTACTCCTACCTAAATACACCCATGCTGCAAGGTTTTGTGATGGACATTGCGTTTGACACGCTGGGAAATAAATGGATTGCAACAGAAAGCGGCTTGTATAAATTTGACGGAATTAATTGGACAAATTATAATTCGTCCAACACGCCCATGTTTGGCGATTGGGTTAAAACAGTTTTGGTTGATAATGCGGGAACCATTTGGGTGGGTGTAACCAATCAAACGTTTCCCTACCCTTCAGGTTTATTTTCTTTTGACGGAACTACATGGACTACTTACACGCCATCTAATTCGGGTTTGCCGGAAAAATATGTTGAACGTCTTGCGCTTGATACCTTAGGAAATATCTGGGTGGTAACCGCTTCAAATGGCTGCGCCATTTTTAATCCGAATGGGGTAATTGGCTATAGTTGTCTTGATAAGAGTTTACAGAACTGCACAACAACATCCATTTCAGAAAATAATGTGAATGCCGGAAATGCACTTACCGCTATTCCAAATCCATTTTCAACAACAACAACTCTTGAATTTAATTTATCAGAAACAAAAAATGTTTCTATTTCTATTACCGATGTAATGGGAAGAATTGTAAAAACGATTCCAACAAATTATCTTCAATCAGAAAAAAATAAAATCACAATTGATTTATCTGAACTGAAAAGCGGAATCTATTTCTGCAAAATTTATTTGAATGAAAATCGGCAGACAATTAAACTCATTAAAAATTAAAACCAAAATAGATTATTATAATGAAATTAAAATTACTTCTTTCATTTATGCTTTTTGTAACTGCTATTGTAAGAGCGCAAAGCATTACTGAGCTTGGATTTTTTTCTCCGCTTATTTCTACGTTCGACATGAAATACACGAACAATCATTTGGTGATTGCGCAGCAAAATCTCAAAATATTTGATGTAACAAATCCAGCTAATCCAACACAAGTTGGAACAGCAACCATTCCAGGTACTATTGCAAATCAACTTGCAGTTAAGGGAAACTATGCTTATTGCGGAGAAGGTGCGAATGGAGTTTTCACCATATTCGATATTGCCAATTTTAATTCTCCTACAATGGTAGGTTCCATTACTATACCATCATCTGCATTTATAACCGGAGGGGAATTAATAATCCACAACAATAATGGTTACATGAGCGGTGTGGACTCTTTATATGTTATTGATGTTACCAATCCGGCTGCTCCTGTTCTTGACACCACTTTCCAAGTGGTGAATATTCCTTTTGGCACTGCAAGTTCACTGTCTGTGAATGGTATGAGCTTATTTGTTTTACACTCTTTAGGGATTGCTGTTTATGATATTACTAATCCTCTTATTCCAGCTTTAATTCATACTATCAGTTTCACCCATCCCTATTACAGCAATGGACTTGCTGTGGATACTATTGGAAACAGATTATTTTGTCCGTGGCTTAACACTTTGCAGGCTGATTTGGGTTATGATGCATATGATATTACTAATTCAGGTTCACCTGTTTTCTTATTTACAGATAGTGTTCCATTTGGTGGTGGAGAATTTGGTGTAACGGATTATTACAATAACCTGCTTGTTATTTCAAAAGGAGGAGGAGTGAATATGTTCGATGTATCATCCAACCACCATTTCTTAACTTCCTTCACAGGACAAAATGTTCCCAATTCAACGGTGTCAATTGAATTTCGTGACAGTGTATTTTATAATGCACGCAGAGGTGGGTTTGAAATATTAAGATACAATGGAGGATTTCCAACACTACTATTAGAAAATAAAATTGGTGAAGATAATGGAGTTATATATCCCAATCCATTTTCAACATCAACTACACTTACATTCAATTTAGAAAAATCCGAAACCGTTAAGATAAATATTTATGATATAACCGGAAGAAATGTAAATACGTTTTTTACTGGCACACTTGCTTCAGGAATTCAACAAATTAAAATTGATGCGACTGGTTATGCGAAAGGAATTTATTTATGTGAACTGAAAACCAGTTTAAAATTATTTACTCAAAAACTTATTATTCAATAATAAACATGAAACGAAAAATTGTATTGATTGGCATTTTACAGGCATTAATTTTTTCCACTGCTTATAGTCAGAGCTGGATGTTACAACTACATGTGCCGGAGGTTGAGTTTAATGAAATCAATTTTGTGGATGCAAACACAGGATGGGCTTTTGGCGATTCCTCATTTGCCGGTACATTTATTACAGGAGTTGTTTTAAAAACTAACAATCATGGTACCACCTGGATTCAACAGAATTTTGGTTCACCTGATTATAGAATTTTTGCAAGTTCAATTTTGAACCTGAATGAAATTTTTGCTGCCGGAAGGGATGCATCGGGAAGCGGGAATACAGGATTGTTTGTAAAATCTGGTGATGGTGGAATTACGTGGTCAGGTTCAACAAATTTCAATGAAAGATTATTCGAAGTTTGCTTTATCAATTCACTTACCGGATGGGTGATGGGCAAAAATGGTTTGCTATCAAAGACCATAGACGGAGGTAACACCTGGTCATCACCCATTAATCTTACCAACGAAGATATTTTTGATATGAAATTTTTTAATTCCACCACAGGCATTATGTCATGTGGAAATGGTGAACTGTATCGAACCATTGATGGTGGCAACTCATGGAATCCGGTTTCAAGTTCTTCCAATGAGGATTTAACTGCAATCTCTATTAATGGTGGAGTTGATGCTAAAGTTTGTGGTACTGGTGGTGATATCATTAATTCTAATAACAGTGGTTCCACATGGACCTCGCAGGTATCGGGTACAACAGCCGACCTTGAGGACATTTCTTTTTATAATTCTACTGATGGATTTACTGCAGGCATAATCGGTCAGATGCGGAATACCGTCACAGGTGGAAATACATGGAATAATTTCTCCAGCAACTGCTCTTACGATATTACTGCATTAAGCATGATTAATTCATCTTCAGGATGGTTTTGTACCAGCAATGGCGATATATACAGTTATATGAATGCTACAGGCATTAACTCAACTGATGTATTACAAGTTGATTTTAATGTAGTGCCAAATCCTGGAGTTGATTATGTTGAAATAAAAATTTCTCATTCATTACAAAATATTTCGGAAATTAATGTACGAGATGCAAACGGAAGGATAGTGATAAATCATTTAATTGTTGAAAACGACAGAAATATTCCATTGAATATTTCACTGTTGTCGAGAGGTGTTTATTGTATTGAACTGCGCAACAAAGAAACCATTGCAATACAGAAATTAATAAAATTCTAAACAATAATAATTTCCAAAACATTCATCAATGCGAAAAAAGTTAAACGCTAATGTCGAAAAGGATAAAGACAAGCACGCGACCAATCGAAGGGCATTTGTAAAAAAAGTCGGCATGGGTATTTTAGTTACATCGGCATACAGTCTTATTTCACTAACGCAATTCGGTTGCAAGCACGAACCATTGGAGCCAACATTTAGAGGCGGTTATTAATATAATTGACTAACGAGAGGTATGAAAAGAATTTTGATTAGACGTGTAGATAACCTCGGTGACATGGTGCTGGCGCTTCCTGCTTTAAAAGCTTTGCGAAATCATTTCAAAGAATCGCATATCACATTGATGGTAAAACAGGAGCATAAATCATTGGTAAAAAAATATGCTGACGATTTTTTAGCGCCTTTGCCGTTAGAAAATTTTGACACTCTATCAAAACTTTATCAACACTGCATTAATATCGAATATTCCTTTCCTTCAGGTTACAAACCTGTTGTAAAAAATAAATTGCCGCGAGTTTTCCATATTGGAACAGTTGACTGGAATAAACCTAAACATATTTCAAAGCATATTTTTGATGGATTAAGAGCGCATGGCATTAAAGGGACGTATTCAAAATCATCTATTGAATTAAATAGTACTGCTAAACAATTTGCTAAAACATGGTTTGCTAAAAATAAATTATCAACCACAGGCAATATTATTGTTTCGCTCGACCCTAATAGTGGATTTGAAAAAAAATGCTGGAGCATAAAGGGTTTTTTGCAGGTGTGTAAGTATCTTGTTGAGGAATTTAATTGCAAAATAATTATACCAGTTACTGCTGCCGACAACGAAAAGGCAAATTATCTGTTAAGAAATCTTCCAAAAGGAAATTGTTTTTTACTCCAAGGGCAATTGATTGATGTGGTTGCTATTCTTGCTAAATGCGATATGCATATTGGCAATGACTCAGGCGTGGGTCACCTTGCTGCTGCTGTTAACACTCCAACAGTTTCTATCTTCGGTCCTACCGACCCTTTGCTTTGGAAACCATTTGGTAAAAAAAGTGTTGTGGTATTTAAAAAGGAAATCGAATGTCCCGGTGGGTATGAACATGCTCAACTGTGCAAACTTCAAAAATGCCTGGTAAGAATAAAACCACAGGATGTAATAGATGGAATTCTTTATTGCATGACAAAATACGTGGACAAAGAAAGGTTTTTCTCATTGGTTAACTTAGGTGTAAGCAAAAATCTTTCCATTCAAAAAACGCATAAAGGTTATGTGCTGGCTAATACTGAAACAAATCACCAATGTTTGATAAAGCGTGGATGGCCACAAGTTAAAGATGTTTTAAATAAAATAAATAAAACACCGGACAGTAAAATAATCCCTCATAAAATTCCGAAGCATTTACATTTAATTGATATGTTAATGATGCACCGGATAATTGAAACTGTTTCTTGATTAGGAAAATTTTAAATCACTAAAAGTTTGATTCAATGAAAAGCTTAAAAATTTTCACATTACTAATAGCATTGTTCAGTTGTACTTTATGTAAACTAAGTGCGTCAGATAGAATTGCAAATCCTTCTGAGTCTTTTCTTAAAAATAAAGGACAATGGCAAAAAGAAATCCTTTACAGGGGAAATACAAATTCAACCAATATATTTTTCTTAAAAGATGGATTAAGCTTTGCACAAATGGGAGAGGAAATTGAAAAGCCTGATGGCTCAGAAGAATATCCTTGCTTAGTTTGGAATATGAAATTTATTAATACAAATCCTGCAATGAAAATTTCAGCTCTTAACGGAAAAAAAAGTGTGGTGTCATACATAAAAGGAAACGATGAAAGCAAATGGATTATCCATCCCGAAGAATACACACAAATTAATTACTCTTCTATTTATACCAACATTGACTTGCATTTTTATAATAGCACCAGCAGTTTAAAATACGATTACATAGTACATAGTGGCGGAACTATAAATTCTATTCGCGCTTATTACGAAGGAATAAAACGTTTATCAATTAATGCAAGTGGCGAATTGGAAATAGCTAACGAATGGAATATGCAATTGCAAAAAAAACCTGTTGCATGGCAAATAATTAATGGAGTAAAAGAATTTGTAACAGTTGATTATAAATTAATCAATGACACCACATTTGGTTTTAAAGCCATCAGTGGTTTTAATAAAAATTATGATTTGATAATTGACCCGTTGTTTCAAATGGTTTGGTGTTCATACACCAATATTCCGGGAGGAAGCAACAACATCAATTACTGTTTTGCAAATGCAATGGATGGTGATGGAAATGTTTACCTCACCGGATATTCTGATGATACATTTCCCATTACGCCAGGCGCTTATTCAAACGCTTCTGGCATTGGACCCGAAATTTATATTGCAAAATTTTCGGCTGATGGAACTACTTTAATTTATTGGACTTATTTATTAGGAGAGTCATCAGAGTTTGGTGCCGACATTGCCGTTGACGAATTTGGCAGAGCGTATGTAACCGGTGTAGTGGATTTGAATATTACAGGATTAACTTCTTTTGCAACCACTG
>JBDSOU010000283.1:0-13902 GCA_039914625.1 Bacteroidia bacterium
GCCGTTTGTACCAATAACTGCTGTAATCGGATATGCCTGCCAGTAAATAATTGAATAGGCTCTTGCAGAAACAAAAAACAGCAAAGCTGCAAGCAGCATTTTTTTTCCCGGTAAAAACCACTGATTCATTGATTTGGTAAGCATTGGCAGGTTTGTTTGAGTTTAATTGAATTTGAAATGCAAGTATATTTATTTTTTTGCTTACTCTTCCCGATAGCTATCGGGACGGTTTTCAGCTTACCCGTTTGAATATGATGTGACGCTTAATCGAAGCGGTTAGCAAATCTCAACATTGAAATATCAGCACCTTTTTCCTCAAAACCTGCCGAATATTTACCAAATATAGAAATATTTCGGAGGTTCAGGAAATATCCGGCACTTTCAAAAAACAAAAAAACCCGTCCGCCAAAGGCAGAGCGGGTTAAAAAATAAATTATGATTTTAATTATTATTATCCGGTTGCGGCTGGTTTTCGGTCTGCGGCTGCGGAATGTTTGAGAATTTTGGCTGGCATACCAGTGTTTCTAAACGTGATTATCCACTGCTCGAAAAGGAATGGCCCAAAGATTTTATGTAATACTATGGAACCGGATACTGTGACATCGTAACCGAGCTTATCTACTTTGATTCCTGAAATTATGCAGTGACCATAAAAATCAGTGGTGCCTGTATAATTAAAAAATTTAGGACTGTGGCCTTTAACTATGATAGTCTGTCCTCTGAATCCTTCAACTAACTCATTCTGGCAGATTGCTCCGCACTTTCAAATTTGCTAAATCAGCCTTCTGAATTTATTATCTATAATATGACGTCAAAAAAAGTATTTTACAAAAACTTTACTCATGCTGTCTCCATAGATTACTAAATCATTTGCAATAGGAATTTATGTTTATGAAGTGAGAAATAAAAGTGCTGTTTTTAAGAGAGGAAAGATTGTAAAAAATTAATAGTTACGGAACATTAATCACTTTATGTACCTGCAAAGAAACCTGCCACTGAGGATTCGCCTTAACATATTCAATAATTAAAGGCATCACTTTATTGAACTCATCATATTCCGGCTGAAGGAAAAGTTTGCAATCCTCTTTGACATCTTTTGCATTTTTCTCTGCCCATTCAAAATCTGATTTGTTAAAGACAATTACTTTTAACTCATCAGCACTATTTAATAATTCAGGCAAAGGGAATTTAAATTTTTTCGGTGAAACACAAAGCCAGTCAAATGTTCCTGTAAGCGGGTAAGCGCCTGAAGTCTCGAGAGCAATAATAAAATTATTTTTATGCAATTGATCACACAGAAAAGTAAGATCGTGCATCAGCGGTTCGCCTCCTGTGATAACAACAAACCGTGAAGGATGCTTCAATGCATCTTCCACAATTTTATCAATGGTAACATGAGGGTGTTTCGTTACATCCCATGAATCTTTTACATCGCACCACACACAGCCGACATCGCATCCGCCCAAGCGAATAAAATATGCAGCCTTGCCCGTGTTATATCCCTCACCCTGGATGGTGTAAAAGGATTCCATTACAGGAAGCATATTTATTAATGTAGTCATATTATGATTTTGTTTCTCTGAATGTCTGTGTTAAAAATATTCTAACGCAGAGATGCAAAGACGCAGAGGTTAAAATAGAATTTCTTTTTTTGCTGACATTAATGTGTTTTGCAGCAGCCCTATTATTGTCATGGGCCCTACTCCACCGGGAACGGGAGTAATATAACTGCATTTGGGAGCGACTTCATCAAATTTTACATCGCCTTTCAATTTGAAACCACTTTTTGTTTCTGTTGAAGAAACGCGCGTAATGCCTACATCAACCACCACAGCTCCTTCTTTCACCATGTCAGCAGTGATGAATTCTGATTTGCCAAGCGCAGCAATAAGAATATCAGCCTGCAAAGTATGCTCCTTAATATTCTTTGTTTTACTGTGACAAATAGTAACTGTACAATTTCCGGGATATGCATTTCGCGACATGAGCAAATTTATTGGTAAGCCAACGATATTGCTTCTTCCGACAATGACACAATGCTTACCTGATGTTTCAATTTTGTAATGATCTATCAGTTGGACAATTCCCTTAGGAGTGGCAGCTACATAACATGGCTGACCTTGCGCAAGCCTGCCCACATTTACAGGATGAAAACCATCTACATCTTTTGAAGGTGAAATAGTTTCCGTTACTTTTCTTGCAGAAATATGTAGGGGTAATGGAAGCTGAACAATCAATCCATCAATATCGTTATCTTTATTTATTGCAATAATCTTTTCTAACAATTCTTTTTCTGAAACTGAATTGTCAAAACGAAAAAGGGAAGATTTAAAACCAATCTGCTCACAGGTTTTTACTTTGCTGCCAATATAAGTTTCCGAAGCTCCGTCACTGCCAACTAAAATTGCAGCAAGATGCGGAGGCTTTATCATCAAAGCAACTTCAGCAGCGATATGAGCTTGCATCGCTTCAGAAGTTTTTTTTCCATCCAGTACTATCATAAATTAAATTTATGCAAACTTAAACTTTTCCTTAAAGTTGTTGAAGATTTGTATTTTGAACTTTAAACTTTCATAACTTTGTTGTATGGATATTCTTCACAGGTTACTCAAAACAGCGCATCCTACCAAGGCAGAAAAAAAAATTCTTATTTCGCTGCTTTCCATTCTGATCATTTTATGCACCCTCACATTTTTATCGCACCGTAACAGCAAACGTGTAATTTCAAGCGCTGAAGAAGTTGACCGCTCGCAGGAAATCAAATATCATATTGAACAGGTTCTTGCTGTTGCAACTGATCTTGAAACCGGTGCACGCGGGTATGTCATTACCGGTGATGAACAGTACCTTGAGCCTTCCAGGAAAGCTGTTGCCACGATTTTTGTTCACCTCAATCATTTAAAACAAATTGTTGGCAATAATTCCACCCAGTTGGCACAAATCAGCCAGCTTACAGAATTGGTTGACAAAAAAATTTCTGTTTCTGCTGAAATCGTTAAAATCCGGAAAACTTCGGGATTAAATGATGCTATTCAATATATGGCAGCATCCGACAGCAAACTGCTGATGGATAATATCAGGGCGGTAACTGATAAAATGATGAATGCTGAAAACGGGCGATTGCAAAAAGAAAGAGAGGAAAATCATGCGAATATTAAAAATTTCAATCTTGCATTTGATTTATTGCTTTTGAAAATTGCTGTTTCCATACTTACTGTTTTTTTTATTCTCCGATTTTATTTTAAAGCGCGAAGAAAATCTGAAGAGCTGTTGAGTGTAAGCAAGCATCTCCTCGAAAGCATTATTGATAATACTTCATCCGTAATTTTTATCAAAGACCTTACAGGGAAATATATATTAATCAACAGCAGTTACGAAAACCTGTATCATATAAACAAAGAGGAAATAAAAGGAAAAACCTGTGATGAAATTTTTTCAAAAGAAATTGCTGCTTCAATCCGTAAGACAGATTTGGAAGTAATCCGTACGGGGAAGTTGATGCAGTTTGAAGAAGATATTCCAAATAACAATGAAGTACGTCATTATCTCACTGTAAAATTCCCTTTGTTTGACAACGATAAAAAATTATACGCAGTTTGTGGCATTGCCACTGACATTACTGAACGTATCCGTATGGAAAAATTAATCACCGAACGGGCCGACACTTTTTTTGATTTATTTAACAATGCTCCGTGTGCCTATCATTCGATAAATAATGACGGAGTTATTATTGAAATGAATGATACCGAATTAAAATGGCTGGGCTATACCCGTGAAGAGGTTATTGGTAAAATGCACATCCGAAATTTGCTTTCCAGCGAAAGCCATGTTATTCTTGATCATTATTTTCCAAAAATAAAAGAAGGAAAAATCGGGACACTTCAAAATATTGAAATCGTTTTAATGAGAAAAGACGGAACTACCATTCCGGTGGAAGCACATGTTACCATTCAGTATGATGACAACGGAGAATTTTTGCGCACGCGTACCAGCTTGTTTGACATTTCAGTTCGCAAGCAGGCAGAAGCATTGATATCGCAGAATTAAAAATATTTTCACTTTTTTTAAAGTTTCGTACTGCGCGCTAATTAATTCTGTTCTGCAATTTGTTTAAGACGTAACATCGTATTATAGGCTCCAGATGTGATCACACTATTTACCAGCCATGCAGGAATACTTCCGCCCGGGTCTGTTGTTATTTCATTGGCAACTTCTGTTTTATCTTTCACTTTCTTTAGTATCCAAATAGAATCAAATAATTCTATTCTAACTACACCATCCTTTTTTGGGATCTTATAAGGTTGTGCTTTAATGGTGATCATTATTTCATCAGCCACATCTGATATTTTTAAAAGTAAAGCCATATCTCTGTCGCTGATAGTAAAAGGAGCTTTTATATATTGATAGTAATATATCTCTTTATCTTTCACTTTATTTACTAGTTCTGTTTTTGTGCATTTGTAAACCCAATCGGGATACTTAGCTATATCGAGAAGGATTGATTTAACTTTTCCAGGTGAAGCATTTATTGTTACCACAGATTTTGTTGATTTTATTTTTGAATTCTCAGATGTTTTCACATAAACAATTACTCCGTTCTTATTCAATTTTTCGATCCAATCATTTCCTGAAGGGAGGAAAAAGAATAAAACAGTTATTATTAAAAGTAATTTCATTATGCGAAGATAATCTACTTATAATCGCCTGTGAGTTTGTTTGAATAACGGTTTTGAACCGTTTCGGAAATGACAATACTGAGGCAAATGAAGCGGTTGTTTATTTTCAAAAAATAAATTCCGTTTCTAAATAAAGTATCCCGAAGTTGTAAAAAAGGTTATATTTGAATTCCAAAATCTAATTTATTTTAAAAAATAATTCTATGAAAAAAATTTTATTCACTATCAGCCTGACAATCATGTGGATGATTTCGGCTGCGGATTCCAGGCACATCAGTTTGACTTCAGGATGTTCAGTTGCAGGCACAGCAAGCTCGGCAAGTGATTCGATCTGCTATGAGGATTCCACCATACTTTCTCTAATAGGATATGTGGGAACCATACAATGGCAAAGCTATAATGGCTCCATGTGGATTAATGAGGCAGGCACCGGCTCAACAACTGATGCTTACCAGGTTATTCCCGGGCAAACCATGCAGTATCGTGCATGGGTAATTAACGGGGCATGTGTTCCCGATTCATCAAATATTGTTTTAGTCACAGTGGGTACCATTCCGGTTCCTTCCGGGACCGGAGCTACACGTTGCGGTCCGGGACAGGTTACGCTGACAGGAACAGGAATCGGATCGCTTCGCTGGTTTACCGTACCCACTGGGGGAACACCTGTCGGAACCGGTTCTCCTTTTAACGTTAACGTATTGGGCAGCGCAACTTTTTATCTTGAGGACAATGTAAGTGGTGGCTCCGGGGGCGTTAGCCCGATTCTGGTTACTGAAATGGATCTTGGCAATAATGATTATCTTGAGTTGCAAAATGTATCCAACCAGCCTGTTGATGTTACTGGATGGCAGGTAGCAGTCAATAACAGTTATACGGATATTAATAATGTAAATGCAAACGTTCAGGTTTTATCAGGAATTATGTTGCCGGGTGACATTATCACATTTACTGATAATGCTGCAGGTCCGAATTACTGGGGAAGTAATATCCTATGGAATCCCGGAGCTTATCCAACTTTCACAGGATGGGTAATTATTCTTGATAATAATAATATTTTAAAGGAATTTGTGGCGCTAAACTGGCCCGATGCAAATATCCAGGCAATGAACCCGGTGGTAAATGGTAATCCAATAACAATCGGAAGCAACTGGAATGGAAATGGAATAGATATTACCACCGCAACTGCAGGCTTAACTGTTTCGCGCCAGGCAAATTCTGATAATAATAACTTAAATGATTTTCAAATAATGAGTTCTACTATAGGTACTACCAATACAAACATGGTGTTGCCATTTTCCGGTTTTGGCTGTTCCAGTCCGCGGGTAACAATCAACGTTACAGTTACTCCTTCCGATGCAATCACTATCATGGCAACACAGGCAGCATTGTGTCTCGGAGATTCTTCCACGTTAACAGCAACCAGCATCAATTCAAATTATAGTTATTCCTGGTCGCCATCTACCGGATTAAATACAACAGCAGGACCAACTGTAATTGCAAACCCGGTAACAACCATTACTTACACAGTAGTTGGTGATGACGGAACATGCGCCAACATTGACAGCATCAGTATTTCTGTTGGTCCGACATCTGTTTCGGGAGCCGCAACTATTTCAACTGATACTATTTGCGTTGGCACAACAGCAACACTTTTCCTTTCGGGATTTACCGGTACTATACAGTGGCAAAGTTTTGACGGAACCAACTGGGTCAATGAAACCGGAACAGGAAATGATTCTTCGCAGTACCAGGTTTCACCTGCGGCATATACACAATACCGTGCTGTTGTTACAAGCGGGGGGTGTGCACCTGATACCAGCATTGTAATTTCTTTAGAAGTGCTTTCCATAACAGATCCCGTTACAGTGAACGATACTATTTGCGGACCAGGTGTGGTTAACCTGTCTGCATCCGGAACAGGAATTTTAAGCTGGTTTACTTCACTCACCGGGGGTGCAGCGGTAAATACGGGGACAACTTACTCGCCAAATATTTCAACAACGACAACATATTATGTGCAGGCTGCTGCCGGGGGAACATTTAATGTTGGTGCTGTAAATAATGCAATCGGCAATCAAACCAATGTTGCGGGTAATAATTTCGGCATTCAATTCGATGTGATTCAGCAGGCAACTATTGAAAAAGTATATATATATCCGCAACAAACAGGAACCGTTACCATTAACCTAAGGGATGCTCTGGGCGGCCCGGTTTTAAATACTATTACAGCTAACGTAACTGCTTTTACCGGCAAGACAGAAATCAACCTTGGCTTTCTTGTTAATCCGTTTACAGGATACCGGCTGGAGCTTGCTGCCGGAAGTGTATCGTGTGGTTATAATCAAACAGGTGCAGCTTACCCATACGTAACCACCGGCAGTCCCCTAACTATTACGGGATACGTTAATCCAAATTTTAACACAGGAGCGCTCTATTATTTTTTCTATGATTGGGTAATTTCTGAAGGATGTAAAAGCAATCTCATTCCTGTAATAGGTGTAGTACTTACTTTACCACCTGTTCCAATCATTACACAAAATGTGAATGTGCTTAGTTCATCATCCCCCACAGGCAATCAATGGTATCTTGATGGAAATATTATACCCGGGGCAACCGGGCAGAATTATACCTATTCGCAGCCGGGTTCTTATACTGTTGTTGTAACAGATGCTAATGGTTGCTCTTCCACTTCAGCACCATTTATAATAGTTGGCATTGATGAATTGCCTTCTGCAGGAATTTCCGTGTATCCCAATCCGGCATCAGGAAATATTTTTATCAATTTCGCAATTTCATTTCCGGGAAACAAAAGCATTCGCATAATAAATGTGATGGGTGAAATTATCTATGAAAAAAAACTACAGGAGCCGGTTTCGGATTTGGTAATTGATCTTAAGAATTTTGCCCGTGGAAGTTACATGATAGAAATTGAAATTAATAATAACATTCACAGGAAATCTTTTTTGAAGTTGTAAAACGAAAAGGCTAAAGATCATTCCACGTTTCTCACTTTGAAGGTTTCTGGACAACCCAGGCAAGGTAAAATTTAATATTGTTGCTTTTAATTACTTTCGGGGTTGGAAAAAATTTCAACAACGATAAAATGAAATGAATAATATTGATTCAATTGACAAAATAAAAGAAGCTTTAGTATTTTCATGTATTAATGGTAGCCCACAATCTTTTATACCATTTTTACTATCTAAAAACGTAAAAACAGATTATCCAAATAAAACACTATTTTATATTTCTTTAAAATCTACAATCGAATGTGCTAAAGAAAGCACAGTAGGACAATTAAGTTTAAAGATTGAGCAACCTTCTTGGCAAAAAGATACAGAAGTTAAATACTTTAAATTTTACGACAATTATCACAAGTATTCCCGACTTTCAATTAAAGTAAAGGAATATAACAAAGAAATCTTTTTTGATATAATGCCATTTTAATTGGTTATAAAAAAAGATACAAATTAATTTTGAGGATTCTATGATTGAGCAGTCAAATGTGGAATGTTTAGATGATGAACTAAATGATTTTATTAAAAGTTTAATTTTATCTAATGATAATGACAATCTTATTATGGCAAAAACCATTGTAATTGAAAAATTGATTAAAAAAAATAAAACTCATTTGATAAAAGGTTTGAATGATTTTTTGTCTAATTATTCACCTCCATTTAAACTTTTAGCTTTCCCTAAAGAACTCGAAGAAATTATTAAAGAAGTAGATAATTATCTAAACTGAAAGTCGAGGATAGTTCTCATTTTAATATGATTTATAAAAAGAATAGAAACTTATTGTTTTTGAGTCGAATGAGAAATATGTTTATTTTTGAATTCACAAAAAAGTCTTTGTAAGATGAAGATTAAATGTCCTGAATGCGATGGAGAAGGAGAAGTAGCTGTTTGCTCAGAGTGCGGAAGTCTTGCTTCATTTTACATGATTGGCGATGACTTGGAGGCTAATTGCTCAGAATGCGATGAGAAGTATGGTTTTGAAATACGGAAATATGACATTGTTAAAGAAACTTGTTTTGCCTGCGATGGGACAAGACGATTGGAGGTTAGTGATGATTTTGCAGAAAGCTTAGAAGATATGGAAAAAAGTTCGGTTCGTGAAGAAACCAACAGAGGAAAAAGAACTATTACAGAATCGAACAATACAAAAAAATTACCTAACCAAGATATACTAGTGCTTGTAATTGTTGTACTCGTAGCATTTATTGTTGCTTTATTGTTTGCTAAAGATAATGGATATTCTGGTCCCCTCATATTCTTTGGAATAGTAGGATTAGGATTGTGGTGGATGAATAAATTTTTTTGAATTCACATAGCCTCACATCTTCACCTGCATATACTTCCCCGGTCTTTCCGGGTCAGGAACAAACCATCCCGGTTTTCCATTAGCATCTTTACGATCAAATTTTCTCCCATTCTTTTCTCGAAATCCCTGCCTGCTTCAAAATTTTAGAAAGCAAATTAATTCCAATATCACCTTTATGAGGATTTGGAACGGTCAACCTTGTTTTTCCTTTAATCATAAATTGATGTTTACCTCCTGAAAATGGCCCGGTAAAACCAAGTTTTGATAATGCAATTATTAGTTCTCTCCTTGAAACAGTTCGAAAAGAAGGCATCAGGCAACGCGCTTTATCTGAAGATTCTTATTATTTATTTTTGGAATTGGTAAATTATTTTTCACACTTATTAAAATCCATTCTTCTAAAACTTCGCGCAGTTCTTCCCTGCATGTTTCTAAGTTTTTTGAAGTTGCATATACGCCATTAAATCCGGGAATCTCTCCGAAATAAACTTTGTCATCAGGTAAAAATTCGTACTTAGCTTTTCTTAATGCTGCCTGGATATATTCAGTAATCATGATGAAGCGAATAAATTATTTATTTTTTAACAAAGATAAAAATTTTGATTTTAGTATTAGGGTATTCGTAAATTCGTAATCAATCGTTATTCGTACATTAAACCTTCACCTGCATATACTTCCCTGGTCTCTCCGGATCAGGAACAAACCATCCCGGTTTTCCATTAGCATCTTTACCAAGCTTTGCCCCAGGAACAGGAGGCATGTTTTGGGCAGCCCCATTGCCGTTAGATGAATGCCCGTTTTGATTTACTTTTTCTGCGGTAACATTAGTTGGAATAAATCCTAATTCGCACAACTCGCTTAATGCTTCGTTATATGTTTTGATGACAACATCCACATCGGCATCGGTGAAGGCAAGGGTGAGGAAACAGGGAAATCCATCCATGATGTGAACGCCTTTATAGCGCATCAGTGCAAAAAGCAATTCGGTATATGCAGGTTCGGTTTCCCATTTAGCTTTAAACAACGAACCGAATGTAACTAACTTAAACGGAGAATTTAATTTTTTTGAATGAGCATTTACTTCATCTACCAAGCGCTGTGTTTTCGCATTTAATTTTTCATACAACGGCTTGCCTTCTTTTTTTAAATGCAATAACACTTCTTTCATTGCAGCCATTACTAACGGATGACGGACAAACGTTCCGGCAAAATAGGTAACTCCAATTTCAGGAACGGAAAAATCTCCATACTGCCAATGACCGCCATCGAGGGCATCCATAAATTCCCTTCGCCCAGCAATGGCTCCTACGGGCATGTTTCCGCCAATCACTTTTCCATACGTGCTCAAATCGGCTTTGACATCATAAAACTCCTGCGCCCCGCCAAGCCGCAAACGGAAACCGGTGATGACTTCATCGAGAATCATGAGCGCACCGGATTCTTTTGTAATCTTCCGCACCTCGTGAATAAATTCTTTGGGATAAAAATCAGCCCTGCGGCTTTGTATGGGTTCAATCATCACGGCAGCAATTTCATCAATGCGCTCGCGGATAATCTGCAACGATTCTTCGGTTCCGTAATCGAGCACGAGCATGTTCTGCACGCTTTCAGAGGGAATTCCGGCTGCGGCAGGAAATGATTTTAATTTTTTTGTTCCGCGAACTATCACTTCATCATTGATGCCATGATACGAACCATTGAAGCACACAATGGTATTTTTGCCTGTAACGGTTCGGGCAATGCGCATGGCACCGAGCACCGCTTCGGAACCTGTGTTGCAAAACCCCGCACGGTCGTAACCCGTTAGTTCGCAAATTAATTTCGCACACTCGCCTGCAAGCGGAGTTTGCGGACCAAGTTCGATTCCTTCTTCTAATTGTTTTTTCCAGACGTTCATCAGCAAATCAGAACCCCATCCGAAAAAATTACTTCCGAAACCATTGAGCACATCCACATAATCGTTGCCATCCAAATCCCAGAAGTGTACACCTTTAGATTTATTGATTACAACCTGGTAAATTATTTCTTTGAGCAACGGCTTGAATCCTGTAACCACTCGCGGGTCGGCAAGATGCGCACGATGCTCCTGGCAATACGATTTTGATTTTTGTGTTTTCTTATTATACTTCGCTGTGAAATCATTCAACCATTTCTTTTGTGCATCAGTCAAATCACCGCTCACGGATTTTTCAATTCGTGCAATGGCGCCAAATGGTTTTGCGAGTTCTGCTTTTTCGTTTTCACTAACGTCAGCCTGCTTCGTGTGAGATTTTATTTCCACACTTTTTTCAATATGCGCCTGCACTGAAGGAGCAACCTGTTGCTGCGGCTGATTCATTTGCTGCATCATCATCTGCATCATTTGCATTTGCTGCATCATCATCATTTGCATGGGATTGATAGCCCCACCAACCTCCCCGGAGGGGAGGCTTTGCATATTCGGATTTTGGGGTATTTTAAATGTTGAAGTTTGTTGTTGGCTTGCGTGTTGGTAAGCCTCCCCTTCGGGGAGGTTTGGAGGGGCTGGAAGATTTTTATCAAGATGGGCAGACAAAGTTCCGAGCGTTGAAAATTCTTCGTTCAATTGCCTGAACGTAATTTTAATTCCATATTTTTTTGAAACGCTCAAAGCGGATTGCGTGAGGAACAATGAATCCAACCCCATTTCGAGGAAGGATACATCATCACCCACAGTTTTCAATTCAATGCCTGACGATTCTTCAAACATTTCTTTTAATTCAGAAACGATTCTTTCTTTGCGATTATTCATATTAGTGTTTGATGTTTGATGTTCGATGTTTGATGTAGGTAATTGATAATTGGAAATTGGAAATTGGAAATTCTGGTTTTCTTCTGCCAACTGCCGACTGCCAACTGCCGACTGAGTTTCCGCTTCAATCCAATATCTTTTTTTATCAAAAGCATAAGTCGGTAACGGAACTCTTTTTCTTTTTTCTAACGCATAAAAATTTTCCCAATTGATTTTTGCACCACTTAACCATAGTTGTCCTACTGCAAAAAGTATTGCGCTCCATTCAGCATTATTTTCTGCTGTATCACTTAATGATGAAATGGCAATTTGTTTTTTCAAATCAGTTGCCTGTTGTTTCGCAAGGGTAGCAGCAGTAGTTCGCGGACCAAGCTCCAATAATATATAGGAAGGTTTTTCTTTCCAGAGAGTTTGAATGCCTTCAGCAAAACGCACGCTTGCGCGAATTTGATTCGACCAATATTCCGGACTTGTCGCTTCTTCTTTAGTAATCCATTTTGCAGTGACCGTTGAAACGAAAGGAATTTTCGGCTCGTTCAGCTTTATGCTTTTTACTTTTTCTTCAAATGGTTTTAAAATCGGTTCCATCATCGGAGAATGAAAAGCATGAGATGTAACCAAGAGTTTACAAACAATTTCTTTTTTCTCCAACTCCTTTTGCAACTTTTCAATTTCAGGAGTTTCGCCCGACACCACACACAATTGCGGACCATTGTTAGCAGCAATAGATAATTTTTTATTCAGATATTTCTCCACATCAGGAGCAGCGAGGCGAACAGAAAGCATGGAGCCGGAAGATAATTCCTGCATCATCTTTCCGCGGTTAGCAACAAAAAAACACGCATCTTCCAAACTCATCACTCCTGAAATGCATGCAGCAGCATATTCACCAATGCTGTGACCAATCATTGCTTTTGGTGTGATACCCCAGCTTTCCCAAAGTTTTGACAATGCATAACCAATTGTGAAAAGAGATGATTGCGTATAAACAGTTTCTTTCAATAATTTTTCTGAATCACTTTCTTTTCCCTGCGGAGGAAAAATAATGGTGCGAATATCTTTACCAAGATGTTTTTCTAAATACTCTGCACATTGGTCAACGGCTTGTTTGAAAACAATTTCATCACGGTATAAATTCTGTCCCATGTTCACATACTGCGAACCCTGTCCCGGAAACATGAAAACAATTTCAGGTGAACCTGATTCTAAAATGCGTGATGCAGAATTTTTCGGTGTTTGTAGAGACGTATAATTATACGTCTCTACGGAATGTGCATCGCAAACAATAAACCAACGGTGATTAAAATTTTTTCTTCCTGTCTGCAGAGTGTAGGCTGCATCAGCAATATTTATTTCAGGATGATTTTTTAAGTATTCAGAAAGATTTTTTGTTGCAGCATCCAACGCTATCGGAGTTTTTGCAGAAAGCAATAACAAATGTTTTGCTCGTGCATCGCCTGAAGGCTGCTGTTGCGGTGCTTCTTCAACAATCACATGCACATTTGTTCCGCCAATTCCGAATGAACTTACACCAGCACGTCTTGGAATTCCGTTGGTGTTCCAATCAATCAATTTATTATTTACATAAAACGGGCTGTTTGCAAAATCAATTGCAGGATTCGGTTTTTCATAATGCAGCGTTGCAGGAATTTTTTTATGCTTTAATGCAAGAGCAGTTTTTATCAAACCCGTAACACCTGCAGCAGGAGTGAGGTGACCGAAATTACTTTTGATTGAACCGACAGCACAAAATTGTTTTGCATCTGTTTTTCCCCTGAAAGCCTGTGTCAACGCTTCAATCTCAATCGGGTCGCCTAACGGTGTGGCAGTGCCGTGCGTTTCAATGTATGTGATTGTATCCGGCTCCACACCTGCATTTGCCTGTGCCATTGCCACAACCATCGCCTGACCTTCCACGCTTGGTGCAGTAAAACTTGCTTTATCAGAACCATCATTATTCAAAGCAGCTCCTCGCAACACTGCATAAATTTCATCGCCATCACGAACAGCATCTTTATATCTTTTCAAAACAACAATTCCGCAGCCATCGCTGAAAACAGTTCCTGTTGCGTTTGCATCAAAAGTACGCGTGTGACCATCGGAAGAAAACATTCCGCCTTCATTATATATGT
>JBDSOU010000097.1:0-3590 GCA_039914625.1 Bacteroidia bacterium
ATTGTGCTGCCAACAATTATTCGAAGAATATTTATCACTAATCAAAATAAATTTCAATGAAAAAAAATCGAATTCTACTGCTGTTCCTTTTTTTACAAACAATCCTTTTTGCTCTAACCCTTCATTGATGCTGTTGAATAGTGCATCGCTTAATTGGTGTTGTACTAACGATTCTTTGAATCGCCACAATGAACTAAAGTCCGGTATTTCTACTCCTTGATGAATGCCTACAAAATCCTGAAAACTTTTTCGGTCTATCATTTGGTCTTCCAACTCCGGGTCGCTTAATGGAATGCGCGGACGACCTCCTGCTCCTGTTTGGGTTTTGTCTATTAGTGCAATCTCTTGCTCCAGGCCTTCCCAGTCAACAAGTATTTTTATTTTATTGAGCGTCAATACTACTCTTGATAATTTGTTTCTTTTGCTGAAAATGTTTTCTGCTAGTGTAAGTTGTTCAAAGTTTTTCATCTCCTTTTTTTCTAAAGATATTTTTTCTACTGATTCATCGCCCTATACTTGCTGTTTTTGTTTCAACAATTTGATCAGTGGGTTTTGCAAAGGGTTCTCATAGGCTGTTTTGATTTTTAAAAGATGGAGCAAATTTTAAAAATATTAGAAAAACAGCCCTTATATTAAAGTATATATTTTGCAAAAGATTTGAACAAAGTTTTGAACAGGGGAAAAGAAGTTGTTTTAATGCTCAGGGGGAATGGGAGGGGAGAAACCCAAATTAAAATGTGAAACATCTTTTAAATTATCTTAGCGGGCAAAATTTATAATGATATGTTTGAAATAAAAAAATCAGAGGAAGTAGAATATTGTTACGACATTTATTTTAATGGAAAAAAGCTTGGAGAAGCCTCGTACGAAGAAGAAGAAAATGTAATTTTCCTGGAGGATTACCCTCGTTTCGACATGGATGAAATAGCCGACATGATGCTGAAGGAGTTTCCTGATAATTTTTCTTTCAATATGGAGAGCGTAAGAAATTATGCAAAGGTTTTCAGCCTTTTATACCTCGGCAGGAAAGGAGAAAAAATATCTTTTTCGATGAGCGGGTATTTGTTCACTGACGATGTTGAGGGCAACCAGCTTTTGTGGAACCCCCGATTATATGCCGATACTGCCGGCAGGATTGCAGATAAGAAAAATGCCTCTTTAGTTTCAGAAAACAGGTTTGAAGACCATCCGGTACCGCTCGATTTTGAGTTTACTTTTCCTGCAACAGGAACTGTTGGCAGTATGCTTAAAAAAAGTGTGGAACTATGTGAGCAAATAATGCACGAAACAGAATTAATACTGTTGAACAAGGCACAGAAAAAGTTGATGCGGTAATAATTATGATGAACGGATACAAAAGGAAGAAATAAGAGGTTGAACGTCCATTTTACGATCCTCGTCTCAAACGCACGGGTTGGGCTGCTGAATAGGAGCAGAGAGAAAACTAAACTAATTTAAAAAGGAAGATTTTTTCCTTTAACAAAAAAAGCTGTTTGATAAGCAAAAATTAATTTCTCCAACTTGAAATCAAATTTAGGATTCTCCATCGCAAGTTTTTCTATTATCCAAGCAGCCTTGATATTAGATTCGAGATATTTTTTGTCATTACCACTTATCATTGGAAATTCTGGACCGGGATCTCTCTGATCTGCTGATTGGAAATCTGCCTTACCCAATTTTATTGTTTCAGGAATAGAATCTTTACTATAAAACTGTTTCATCAAAAAACACATTGCAGCAGCAACCCTGCTATCATAAATTACAAATCTTTCATATAAACAAGTATAAATTTTTGAAAAACCGGAATTCGTTGGTATTGCTCCATCTACTATTATCTCTTCTGCTTTAATCAAATTTTGTGCTTTCTTTAAAACTTGTAACAATTCACTTTTGCTTTTCATGTTTTCAATATGAATCAAATTCTTTTTTGCTACTCCAACTCCGCCCCAATTAAGAATTTCTGTACATAAGTTTAAAATATCATCTTCATTTTCTAATGAGATGGCATTCGAGAATTTTTCTCGTAATCTTTTAATCATCTCATAAGTTTCTTCAAACCTAAAACCTTTTTCACCTTTTGGCCAATGATAATTACTTATTTCAGTACTAAGATTAATACCATCTTTATCATTGAATTTATTTATTAAAAACTCAATAAAACCTTGCGCCTCTTTTAGAAAAGTATTTTTATTAAGGGTTATATAGTTTGTCATAAAAAATTAATTTACGGTTGAAAACGTTCTTGATTATGTTCATTTAAAAACTCCTTTTCCGGTAAAAACTTATCCGGCAAACTTATTTCTTTTCCTTCATACTCTAAAAAATTCTGCTTAATACTCAAAGAAAGGTTTTTCTTTTTAAATACGGAAGAAACTTTTATTTTATAATTATCAGCATCAATGGTTATCAATCCATTTTCAAATGCTTTATCATGCAGTGCGTTTAAAGCTAAGCCATTCATTGGGTTCATCCTGTTCTTTTCATCTTTGCTCCATTCCATGATGTGGCTTGCAACGAGAAGTTCAGGATTTGAAATGCCTGTGATGCAACATTTGTTATTATAAGTTGCAAGAATAACTTTTCTGAAGATACACTGGTTTACTCTTACTTTTACTAATCGTTCTTTTTCTTTTCCTTCTTTTGGTAAATTATCGTAATCAATTTTATTTAATTTTTCTATAGTAGTATTCTTTGCTTTTGCAAGCTTCTTTTCACTTTCAATCAAGGCAGTATCCCAGTTATTATAAAACTCATTCCAGATTTCTGCATCCAATTTACTTGCATTGGGCAATCCGCCAATGCCTCTTGCTTTTAATGTTGGGTCAAAGCTTGCAAAATTTCCAAGCTTGAAAGCAATAGAGCCTGGACTTCTTCCAATCAATCTTGCCAATTCCTGTACTTCAGGAGTGCGATTATGCATTTTACCAAAAGGTAATTTGCAATAAAGATTAATTGCCAGAATTGTTTCTTCCCTTGTCCAAAGTCTTTGACCTTCTTTCATAAGTGGTCAAATGTAAGTAAGAAAAATTTATCAGAAGTTTTAGGATATTGGTTAATTAAAATATTTCACAGATTCTCTTCCTATCCATTTTCCCATGTGAACAGGAACAGCGTTCCCAATTAATTTGTAAGAACTTCTTTTATTTTCAAAATGAAAATCATCAGGAAAGCCTTGCAACCTTGCATATTCCCTCACAGAAAAAGGACGCACACCATGTTTCGCATTTCTATCTTTAATAAGTCTTGTACTTAAATCTTTTGAATAATGAGCATCCCGATTACTCTCGGATTCAGACTTGGATCGGATTATACCTCACAGGGAGATGATTTAATTTCGTATTCTGTTTGGTTCGGTATAAAATGGCAGACGTACACAGTAAAGAAACAAGGTCATATAATATGAGCCGCATACGGTCTGCTGATACAAAGCCGGAGATGACTGTAAGGAAGTTTTTACACAGGCAGGGGTTTCGTTACAGGCTTCATGATAAAAATTTGTCCGGTAAACCGGACATAATCCTGAAGAAATTTAATGCAATTGTGTTTATTCACGGCTGCTATTTTCACCGCCATAAAAACTGCCGTTATGC
>JBDSOU010000031.1:0-9465 GCA_039914625.1 Bacteroidia bacterium
TTTAAGGTTGTAAGCACTGTCAGGTAATTCAACTGATGAATTGAATTCCTTTAAATAATGCAAAGAATAATTTTTAAAAACCTGTTCTGATTCTGAGTTAATAGTGTTTAGGATATAATCAGTTACCGAATCAGGATTCATATTATTGTATTTAATATTTTTTTCAGCCAATGAACTGAGCCGGATATTATTTTTGTAAAGAGGAATAATAAGCAAAGTTTTCTTTTGCTCTTGTGCAAAAAGAAAAACCGGGCACATAATTACCAGCAAATAGATCCTTTTAATTGAAATAATCATAATAAGCCAAAGTTAGTTACTTGAAACAATCTATTAACAAAAAACCTCGCGTGAATTCAATTTATTTTCCCTATCTTTCGGACGATTAAGAACAATCCCCATGACAAAACGTTTTCTCCTCATTGCATTTTATCTTTTAGTTTCCTCTTTCAATCTCGCTTATTCACAGATAAGCGGCTGCACCGATCCGCAATCGAATAACTATAATCCATTAGCAACAGTGAATAACGGATCATGCACTTACAATACCACCAATCTTACTTTAACCGATAAAACTCCCCTCAGCACTCCCTTACTGGATGAATCTTCAGGACTCGAATTTCTTGATAATAAATTGTGGACGTTTAATGATTCGGGAAATCCAAACGCTATTTACAGAGTGGATACAGCCTCCAACACCGTTTACCAAACTGTAACCATCAGCAACTCCACCAACGTGGATTGGGAAGATATGACATCAAGCAAAGATTATTTATTTGTGGGTGATTTCGGAAACAACAACGGCAACAGGCAGAATTTAAAAATTTATCGCATTGATAAAACTAATCTCACACCGTCAGCAACAACTGTTACTTCCTCTATCATTAACTTTTCTTTTTCGGATCAGACTTCTTTTCCTTCCCTTCCCAACAATAACAACTATGATTGCGAGTCTATGATTTTTTATAACGACTCTATTCATCTTTTCAGTAAAGACTAGGTGGACAAACAAACAAGGCATTATGTGCTCCCCAACTCTCCGGGAACACATGTTGCACAGTATCGTGAAACGTTAAATGCAGGTTTTCTTGTTACAAGCGCAACTATACAAAAAGGCGGAGTGATCGCATTGGTAGGTTATGATCACATAGGAACTGATCCCATCTTTATGATGATGTTATATGATTACAAGAACAATTTATTCTTTAACGGAAACAAAAGAAAATTCAATGTTGCCAATGAACAAACCCACGGGCAAATGGAAGGCATTGAATTTTTTAATGCTGCGTATGGCTATGTCTCCAATGAAAAATTTACAAGCGGGGCAACCATTCCGCCTAAATTAAAAACATTCAACTTTGCTCCTTATCTTCCTAACGCATTTGTATATCCAAAACCCAAAGCAGCTTTAACAGCGGGTGTAACAACTGTATGTGCCAACACAACAATTGCTTTCACAGATCAAAGTGAAAATGATCCTACATCATGGCAATGGAGTTTTCCCGGGGGAAATCCTGCCACCTCAACTTCGCAAAATCCACAAGTTCAATACTCAGTTGCAGGAACTTTTTCGGTTACTCTCATTGCAGGTAATTCCACAGGTTTCGATACGGTTGTAAAAACAAATTACATTACGGTAAATCCGCTGCCAACAGTTACAGCCAACAACGTTAGCGGATGCGAGGGAACATCTATTGCATTATCGGGAACTAGGAGGAACATGGAGTGTTGCGAATCCTTACACAGGAGCAAGCACAACTTATACGCATACTTATATCGATGGGAACGGTTGTACGAACACAAGTGCATCAGCTAACATTTCTGTGAACCCATTGCCAACTGTAACGGCAAACAATGTGAGCGGATGTGCGGGAACATCTATTTCATTATCGGGAACTCCCGCAGGAGGAATATGGAGTGTTGCTAATCCATATATTGGGTCAAGTACCACTTACACACACACTTATACGGATGGAAACGGATGTACTAATACGAGCACGAATGCCAACATTACCGTAAACCCATTGCCAACTGCAAGTATTATAGCTAACGGTCCGCTTAACTTTTGCACAGGTGGATCAGTATTGCTTACTGCCAATATTGGAACGGGTTTTGGTTATCAATGGAAAAAAGGCGGAACTATTATTTTCGGAGCAACTTCTTCTGCCTACACAGCAACAGCGACCGGCACTTTTAAAGTGATCGTAACGAATCAAAATGGTTGCACAAAAACTTCAAATGCACTTTCGGCTACCGGTCCTCCTGCTGTTTCAATTACCACTACAGGTTTGCCTGATCTTTGCCCGGGTGACAGTGTAAAATTTGAAGTTGCATTCGTTTCAAGTAATATCTATCAATGGAGAAAGGGAGTAAACAATATTTCAGGAGCCACATCGAATAGTTATTATGCTAAAACTGCCGGAAATTATAAAGTCAATGTTACCAATTCATTTGGTTGCTCAAAATTATCCGGTAAGAAAACTGTAACAACTAATTGCAGATTTGAAGTTGCTGCATTGGAATCTTCAGAGAAAATAAAAATTTATCCCAATCCTTTTGTGGATAATTTCAATCTTTCGTTAAATAAAAACAACTCTTATGAAATAATGATTTATGATTTATCAGGAAAGAAAATAGAAAATCATATTGTTGTAAACGCTGAAAATTTTGCTCTCGGAGAAAATCTTGAAGCAGGATTTTATTTGTGTGAAATTATTTATGAAAATAAAAGAGAATTACTTAAGATTGTAAAAGCAGCACAATAAATTCAATTTATTTTATAATCTATTCCTGAAGTATTTTCAAGACTATCGAAAAAATGCTTATCAAAGCTTACTCTTATTTTTTTTGAACTTCCTTCAACAACACTTTTTGAATCATCATCACGCAAAGCAACTTTGACAGGAATTTTGCCAGGGTGGGATGTTAACATACTGATTATTTTATCCACCCATAATTCATTTATTTCTTTCGAATTGGTAATTAATGTAATACTCTTTGCCATTTCATTACCCACTTCTGAAAGCAGTTTAATTTCCTGGATTTGCAATTCGTATTGATCAGCTGTCTGGTAACGAAGCTGTGCAGTTGCTTTAATAAAAAGGAACATTCCTTCCTTCAAATATTTTTCATATTCAATATATTTTTTTTCATGGAATAAAGCAATTTCCATTGAGCCTGTTAAATCTTCAATCATAAAAGTTCCAAAACGTTTTCCGGTTTTGCTCACCCGATGATTGGCTTGTGCAACTATTCCGGCAAAAGTGAAATCTCTTTTTTTGCTAAGCTTATGTAATGATTCCTGCTCTTTAAGATTCTTAATTTGTTCATTGCAAAACGATTTTATTTCATACTTGAATAAATCAAGCGGATGTCCTGAAATATAAAAACCAATCACGTCTTTTTCATGACGCAATTTTTCCAATGTATCCCAGGGTTCCACAACAGGTAATTTAGGTTCAGGGATTTTTTCATCCACATGATCTCCGAACAAAGATTGCTGGTTCCTGTTTTCAGCATCCTGGAATGAATTCGCAAAACGCACGGCTTTATCCAACCCCGTTGAATTATCTTTCGGATCAACTGCAAGATATTGTGCACGATGAACATCTTTGAAACAATCAAATGCTCCTGCTTTCACAAGACTCTCTAAAGATTTTTTATTTACGGAACGCATACTAACACGTTTCAGTAAATCAAACACACTTGTATAATTCCCGTTCGCATTCCGCTCTTCAATTATTGCCTGGGCTGCAGTCTCCCCTACTCCTTTAATTGCAGCAAGTCCGAAACGTATTTCTCCTTTTTTATTTACAGAGAAATTAAATGAGCTTTCGTTTATCTCAGGACCAAGAACAGGCTGCCCCATCCTTCTGCACTCTTCCATGAAAAAAGTAATCTTGTCAATGTTGCTAAGGTTATGGGTAAGAACTGCCGCCATGTACTCAGCAGAATAGTGCGCTTTGAGATAAGCAGTTTGAAATGCAACATAAGCATAACAAGTGGAATGTGATTTGTTGAATGCATACTGTGCAAAAGATTCCCAATCCGTCCAGATTTTTTCGAGCTTATCTTTCGGATGTCCGTTCTTTTCAGCCCCTTCAAAAAATTGGTCTTTCATTTTATTGAGCACTGCAATTTGTTTTTTTCCCATTGCTTTGCGCAACACATCGGCATCACCCTTTGTGAACCCCGCAAGCTTTTGTGAAAGCAGCATCACCTGCTCCTGGTAAACAGTAACTCCGTAAGTTTCCAAAAGAAATTCTTCCATTTCAGGAAGATCATAATTCACCTTCTCACGCTTGTGTTTTCGTGCAATGAATAATGGAATATATTCCATCGGACCCGGACGATACAATGCATTCATTGCAATAAGGTCTTCAAACTTATCAGGTTTTAAATCCTTCAGATATTTCTGCATTCCTGCTGACTCAAACTGGAAAGTGCCGTTAGTATCACCACGTTGATACAGTTCAAAAGTTTTTTTATCGTCTAACGGCAGTGCATCTATGTCAACATCAACGTCATGATTTTCTTTTATCAGCTTCAATGCATCGCGAAGAATCGTAAGTGTTTTTAATCCCAGAAAATCCATTTTCAGCACACCGGCATCTTCAATAATCTTTCCTTCAAATTGTGTAATAAGCAGTGTTGTTTCCTTTGATGTTGCAACAGGAATTATTTCAGTTAAATCTTTAGGAGCAATAATTATAGCTGAGGCATGAATGCCGGTATTGCGGACAGAACCTTCAAGAACTAATGCCTCTTTCAAAACTTTTGCGCGAAGGTCATCACCTTTTAAAATCTCGCGCAATTTTTTTACTGCTTCCATTTCATCGCTGCCGAGATATTCTTTTAAACTTTTATCGTTATCTGTCGAAGGCGTTAGTAATTTGTTTAATTCAATTCCCGGTCTTTCAGGAACTAACTTTGTAAGTGCGATGGATTCTGACAATGGAAGATCAAGCACACGAGCAACATCTTTGATGCTTGACTTTGCAGCCATCGTACCATACGTTACAATTTGCGCCACTTGGTTCTTGCCATATTTTTCTACGACATAATCAATTACTTTTTGTCTTCCGACATCATCAAAATCGGTATCAATATCAGGCATTGATTTACGATCAGGATTTAAAAATCTTTCGAAAAGCAAATTATATTTTATCGGATCAATATTGGTGATGCTAATGCAATATGCTATAACAGAACCCGCAGCAGAACCGCGACCGGGCCCTACAAAAACACCAATGTCTTTTCCGTGATTAATAAAATCAGCAACAATTAAAAAATATCCTGCAAAGCCCATGGTCTTTACTGTGAATAATTCAAAATTTATTCTTTCCTCGGTCTCGGGAGTAAGCGAATCGCCATAACGTTTTTTTGCTCCTTCAAAAGTGAGGTGCTTTAAATATTCATCCTGTGAGGTGAATCCTTCCGGAATTTTATAGTGCGGAAGCATGATGTCCTGTTTCAACTTCAACGGTTCGATCTTGTCAACAATTTCATTGGTGTTGTCAATTGATTGCGGAACATCTTTGAAGAGTTCGCTCATCTCACCGGTATTCTTAAAATAAAACTGGTCGTTATAAAAAGCAAAACGTTTTCCTCTAACGTTCACATCATCATCAGCAAATTCTTTTATAGTTGGCGTGCTTTGTTTTTCTCCGGTGTTTACGCAAAGTAAAATATCATGAGCATTTGCATTTTGCTGATCCACATAATGTGAATCGTTGCTTGCAATGGATTTAACTTTATATTTTTCAGCAAACTTTAAAAGCACTTTATTCACTTCATTCTGCTCCGGAATTTCATGGCGGTGCAATTCGATATAATAATCATCACCAAACAAATCTAACCACCATTTGAATTCTGTTTCGGCTGCTGCTTCTCCTTTTCTGAGAATGGTTCTTGGAATCATAGCGCCAAGGCAACAGGTTGTTGCAATTAATCCTTTGTGATATTTCAACACCAGCTCTTTATCAATGCGGGGGTACTTTCCATACAAGCCTTCCATGTAACCCAATGAACACAGCTTGATCAGGTTGCGATATCCTTCCGCATTTTTTGCAAGGAACAGTTGATGATAACGCTGGTCTTTATCGTCTTTTGTAAATTGTTTTTTCGTACGATCAGCAACAAGATAAAACTCACAACCCACAATTGGCTTAATAGCATTTGGATTTTCAGGTGTGTTATGCTTGGAAGCTTCGGCTACAAATTTGAAAACACCAAACATGTTTCCATGATCGGTAATGGCAATGCCGGGCATTTTATCTTTTACTGCTTTATTATACAAAGCGGTGATATCTGCAGCTCCGTCAAGGAGGGAAAATTGGGTGTGAACGTGGAGGTGAGAAAATTTCATTTAAGAAATTTGGGATGATGCATGATGAATTATAAACGGGTTTGTAAAATTATTGATTTGAAAAATGAAAATGGTGGTTGTTTAAAATTGGTGAAAAGTTTTTTGAACAGGGTCGGTGAAAGAACACCGACCACTGGCAGAAAGTTGCAGGCGGAATAGTTTTCACTATTTCGTTTTTACAATCCGTAAAACTTTTTTATTTTTTCCATCCGTAATTGTCGCAGCGTAAACTCCGGGGGATAATTGCGGATTGCGGATTGTAAATTGCGAATTAAAAAATTCTCCCGATAAAATTAATTTTCCTACCATATCATAAACGCTGACAGATATTTTTTCTGTAATTGAATGCTCCGTTTCAAAAATAAAATCACCTGATGACGGATTGGGATAAACTTTTACATCAAACACACTTGCACCTTCACTTTCACTTTCACCTTCTTTACAGGGAACTGTCACCGTTACTCCGCCTGAAAGCGTTGAGCATCCGTAAGTATTCATCACCTTTAGCTTATAAACTCCTCCGAAGGTTGCTGTAAAGTTTTTATTGGTGGCTCCCGCAATATCAGTTCCTCCTTTTTTCCATTGATACGTATATCCTGTTCCTGCATTTCCTTTCAGCAATACGCTTCCCCCTGCACAGAATGTTGTGGGTCCTTGCGGAGTGATGGTTGCAGATGGCTGCGGATTTGTTGCAAGCACTGTTGCAGTTGCAGTGGTTTGCCCACACCCGGTAACGGTATTGGTAACGGTGACTTTATAATTTCCTCCTGTGGTTGCAGCATAAGAGGAATGGGTTGCTCCGCTGATATCAATGCCTCCTTTTTTCCATTGATACGCTTTATTGGCTCCGGTGGGAGCGATTAAAACAAGCGTATCCCCCATGCAAAATGTCGTAGAACCTGTATAGGTTATTGCAGCAGATGGAAGCTGATTCACTGTGACTGTAATAGTATTTGATACTATAATTCCACAAGCGGTTGTTGTAACAACACAATTATACTGACCGCTTGCGGTTGCTGAATAAGAAGATAAAGTAGCCCCGGAAATACTTGCTCCGTTTTTCTGCCATTGATATGGCGCGCGCGCGCCAGTACCCCATGAAACAGTCAGTAAAACATTTTCCCCTGTGCAAAAAGTGGTGGGACCCATTGCAGTTATTGTTGCTGAAGGTAAAGGTATTACAGTAACTGTAATACCGGGATTTGTAGTTTGAGAACATCCGCCAACGGTATTTGTGACTTTCACTTTATAAACACCTCCGATAGCGGCAGTATAACTTACAGCGGTTGCACCCGGAATATTAATGCCATCTTTTTTCCATTGATAAATACAACCGGATTGAAGCACCACACTTAATACCACACTGTCGCCCTGGCAAAAAGTAGTGGACCCCTGCGGAGTTATCATTGCCACCGGTGAAGCTGTAATAGAAACAGAATCAGAGGTAATTTCGCAAAACGATCCCCCCCAATCATTTATAAATACGTTATAATTGCCCGTTGCTGCAGCAAGGTAGCTCTGCGATGTTGCTCCGGGAATGTCAATTCCGTCCTTTTTCCATTGATAATTGTAACCCGGGCCCGAATAAGCTGTAAGTAAAACACTTCCGCCAGCACATAAAGAAGTGGGACCGTTGACAATGACAGAATCACTTAAGACAGGAACGAGCGTATCAGTTATTACAACAGGACATCCAAAGCCATCAGTTAAAGTAAGCTCATAAACTCCTGGAGGAAGATTATAAATGTATATAATAAAAAAGCCATTATATGTGCCGGTATCAATCACGCCTATATTGGGTGTGAGTGACCAAGCAGATGGACGTGTTCCTGTCATTTCATAATCAAGCACACCATTCGCGCATGATGAGCAACATGGAGGATCAACATAATTATTAATAGTAAGTGAATTGGGATAATTTGTAACCGCCACAACAGTAGATTTCGTGCATCCATTGTTATCTGTAACTGTTACCGTGTAATTGCCTGCACATAGATTTAAAATAGTACCTGTTGTAGCAGCGCTGCTCCATAAATAAGTATATGGAAATGTTCCGTTAGTGGCAAATACTGAAGCTTCACCGCTGCATGAGCTGGTGCAGGTGTTAACAACGGCAGAATCCAACTGCATCGAATTTATTTGGAGCGATTGTGTGATGCTGCATCCGGCATTATCAGTAACAGTAACTGCATAATATCCGGTGCATAGTGAATTAACAGTAGAGGTTGTAGCGCCATTTGACCAATGATAAGTAAATGGAGCTTGTCCTGTTTGAGGAACGGCATGTATGCTTCCATTACAAGCCCCCGGGCAACTGTTTGTTACATTATTAAAGGTTGCGCTGCACGGATGCGTTACAGCGGTGCAGGAAGATTGCAAACCTGTTGAATTATATGTGCTGATGCATATATTATAATTAACACCCCCGGGCTTGTAATGTCCGTTCACTTTATATAAATGATACAAAGAGCTTTGATCATAGCCGGTAGTGATTCCATCTCCGAAATCATACATCACACTGTCAGTACCAATAGAATAATTACGAACAAAAATCATCGGCTCTCCGGAAGAAGAATAAAAATCGGTTAAATGAAAATTTAAAAGAAGCGGTGTATTGTAATTTCCCCAGCCCGTTGCATCATTGTATCCTGCTTTGTGAGTTACTCCATTATTGTTTACCCATTTTACAGTTCCTTCCTGTATGTAAATTGAATCAATTCCGTTTGTAACTACTGTTGAATCTTTGACCCATGTGCGCGAGGTGGGGCTAAAAACTTCATAGTAAACTTTATTAGAACTTTTATAAGCAACCACACGGTCTTTTATTTTAATATTGGAGATGACCAAATTAGTTGAGTCTATTGTCCATTGATGCAATGAATCATCATAAATTCCAAAAAAATTATGTCCTGAATTATAATCCTGCGCGTAAAAAATACCATTTCCATTTAAAAAGCTAAAGTAAGATGTATTTACAAAAGTTGCCCATCCCCCTAAAGGATCAATAGCGGAAAAATATCCGTACACAGGGTAAAACAGCCCATCAGTATATCCCCAAAATAAATCCTGATCACCACCGGCTAAATCTACCCTCGGATAAT
>JBDSOU010000074.1:0-4571 GCA_039914625.1 Bacteroidia bacterium
ATCCAACAAAAATTTTATCTTTGGTATTATATGGGCTATAAAAAATGTGCTTGACTTAATCAGCAGACCCTAATTAACACACACCATCATAAAAAAAATTATTGTTTGGGAAAACCTTCTGCATTCATCACACTCAAAGCCTGATTAAGGTGACGGCCTGTATGCTGGTTATTAATTATAAAAGCATCACCCAATTTGAGGTGTATCATCTGGTAAACTGTAGAATCCAGCTTGTTTTTTTCAAGATCATATTGACGCAGCTTTTCTGCCATTGCAGTAAAACGTTTTTGAAAATCAAAAAACTCCTCCATTGCTACTTTGCCGTTCACCATGAAATGAGGCTGGAACATATCAGGTGTCTTAATTTTCCTGGCCGGAAAAGGAGTAATCACCCTTAAAATATATTTTCCTAAAAACCCGGGAGTATATTCACCGGTATTTTCTGACTTGATACCGTTCTTCAACACTCTTTCAAATTGTTTATGCCAGTGCCTGCTCAGCATATTAATGTGTTGAATGCATTGTGCAATACTCCACTTGCCGGGTACAGGATGCCAGCTGAATTGTGCATCGCTGAGGTTTGAAAAATGTTCAAGAGCAAACTGTGTATATTTTTGTACGTCCTCGCTAAAACGGTTGAACAATAACTGTCGCTCCATAAAATTTTATTGATGCAAACCTACATGAATTTTTTAACAATAATTTTTTGATAAAAATCTGTATCGTATTCCTTGTGCTCACAGAAAATTAAGTTACTTTAGAAATGTAAATCACCATTTTATTTTGACCGGAAATAATTTGATTTGCTAAACTGAAAACGGGGTTTTACAGTTTTTTAAAAAGATAAGGCATGAAATCTATAAATTCGTTTACGCTGACCGTCAGAGATTCCACCTTCCCGTTTTTCACCTCAAATGGAAATTCTTTAACACCGTAACCCACCTGGTTGAAGTTGCAGACAAAATTATTTCCGCCTATTGGTTCCAGTTTGCCGATCAATTTCGGATGGTGTGAAAAATAAATATTCAGCTTATTATTTTCTGACTTGATTTCAATTTCACCATACACTTCATTGGAGTATTTTCCAGCATAATTTTTCAGATCAAGATCAGGCTTTGGATTTTTTGCTGCTTTTTCCCATAAATCTTTTATTGCTGAATCCTGCTTCGAAACATTTTTTTTGTTGTTCGAAAAATAAATTTCGCTGAGATTCCGGTAAGGCACATTAAAGGCTGCATCAATCAACTGATCGCGCAAAGCATAAAAGAAAACGTTGGCATCGGTATTTGTTAAAATACAAAACCCGAAATTTTCTTCGGGAATAAAAGTGGTGTTAGTTACAAAACCATCAGCCCCTCCGTCATGAGAAATGATTTTTCTGCCTTCATAATCTTCAAGGAACCATCCGAGTCCGTACGTATTAAAATGTTTTGATTTAAACTTCGGATCATTCGGGTCATTAATAATTGTGTTGGATGATCTCGTTTTTTTCAGGGCGCTAAACGGAATAATTTGTTTTCCTCCAAACCGCCCGCTGTCTAATTGCATAATGATCCAGTTAGAAACATCTTTAACACAGGAATTGATCGACCCGCACGGACCCAAATTATCAAGAGAATCATAATCAAGCACCGTAAGCTTGCCGTTAAAAATGGTATAAGGCTTGGCTGCATTATTATCATTAATAATTCCTGATTGTTTTGTTGTGGTACGATTCATGAGCAACGGTTGAAAAATATTGAATTTTAAAAAATCATCCCATGAAGTATCGGTTACGATTGGAATAATTTCACCTGCAGTAACAAAACATGCATTGCAATATCCATAGCGGCTCCTGAAACTGTATTCAGGTTTTACATTCCGCATATTAGTAATAACTTCTTTTCTTGAAAGATTGCAGCCCCAATTCAGAAAATCACTTTGAAAAGTCTGAAATCCGATGCGATGGCACAGCATATCGCGGATGGTCACTTCACGAGTTGAAAGATCATCATTCAATTTAAAATCGGGCATCCATTTGGTGATTTCATCATTTAGTGATAATCTCTTTTCATAATCGAGCAGGCAAATTGCGGTGGCTGTATATGCTTTTATATTAGATGCAATCATGAATAAAGTATTTTCATCCACTTTATCAGGCTTAGTAACATCGCGCTCGCCAAAACCTTTCATAAAAATTATTTTTCCATCTTTCACAACAGAAACTGCCACACCCGGAATGTTCCATTGATGCATTTCGCGTGTGATATAGCTGTCAAGGCTATCTGAAATAAATTTATTTTGTGCATGGAGTGAAAAGGAAATGAAAAGTAAAAACACAGTAAACATTGAATTATGAATTATAATTTTTCGCATCATATTAGATTTTTTTATTCAAACTATGTTTAGTTTTTGTGTTTTATAAAATCCTTATTCATTTCACTATGATCAAAGGCTAAATTCATTTTTGCAAAATCTTTTGTCTTTAAAATCTCTTTTGCGTCTGAATAGGCTTTAAGGATGCCGCCTGTAATCTGCTGAATACAATACTGTTTACTGTACGCCCGCGCGGATCTCTTGTCGGTGGCGAATACACACCTAATAAATTTGAAGGTGTAACATCAAAACCGGTTTCATCTTTTGCTGCGCGCACCGCTGATTGTTCAATTGTTTCACTTTCATCCATCATCCGTCATCATAATCAATGATAGTATCAGCAGCTAAAATCACTTTCAAAATATTCATAATTATTTCCCGGACTGAAGCTTTTAAATTTTTAATCCAAAACAGCAATCACTGAAATTTCAACATTTGCATCTTTAGGCAATCGCACAACCTGCACGGTTTCTCTTGCAGGAAAATCTGATTCAAAAAAGCTTCCATACACTTCATTCATAGCAGTAAAATTATTCAGGTCTTTTAAAAAAATAGTTGCCTTAACTATATTGCTCATTTTTGTTCCGGCTGTCTCAAGGATGTTTTTTAAATTGAGCATTGCCTGTTTTGTTTCGTCTTTAATATCGCCAACAACAAGTTCATTTGTTTTCGGATCAATACCCACTTGCCCTGAAGTATAAAGCGTATTTTCGGCAAGAACAGCATGGCTGTAAGGCCCGATCGGCTTAGGGCCATTTGGTGAAGTAATTATTTTTTTCATCAGTCAGATAATTTTAAAATTTATTGTCCAAAGTTAGTTTTTGTTTTTACATTATTTTTTCTTCAGCACATTTCCAAATCTTCAATTCCGATAGCTTTGAGAGCAAATTTTTAAATCATTTCCTTTTTTCCATCAGTCGATGCGACTCTTTGATTGCTGTAAAACCATATTTCGCATAAAGCCCGTGTGCATCATTTGTTCCGAGGAGCCATTTGTCAACCTGCAAGTCCTTACTTTCCATAATATGTTTTATTAATAATTTTTCATAGCCTTTTCCTTTGTGCGCATCAATTATAAAAACATCAAGCAGATAGGCGAAGCGCGAAAAATCTGTTACCACTCTTGCGAAGCCGATCTGTTTTTCTGATTTATAAAGGCCAAAGCATAAAGAGTTTTTAATGCCGGCTGCAACTCTTTCTTTGGATATAGCTGGCGACCAGTAAGAATTGGCAAGCCCCCCGGTGAATCAAATCTAAAGAAAAGTACGGAACCATAAAAGTTAAAAACGGTGTGCGGGAAATTATTCCTTAATGAATTTATAATTGAAATTGCTTTTTGATGTGAAGCAATGTAAATTATAAACTCCGGAAGTCAAATTAGTTACCTGTATTGTCAACATTGCTTTTCCGGAAAGATTTGTAAACACCACAACCTGTTGGCCGAGCATGTTTTCTATACTTACTGTATTTATTAATTCTTTTTTATCCCAGGTAAGATTTAATGCTGTGCCTGATACGGGGTTAGGATATATATGGATGCCGGATATGCTTAGCTCATGTATTCCTACAGAAGTATAATTAAATAATGAGGAAGTAATGCTGCAACCGTTAGCATCTGTAACCATCACTGTGTAATTTCCATTTTGTGTTACCACGAAATAAGAAAGAGTGGCTCCGGGAATCAAAACTCCGTTAAAATACCATTGGTAAGGTCCTGCTCCTGAGGCATACAAGGTGTCAAAACCCTGGGTAATAACGGGCATTGCAGGCAACGGATTAATAGTAACCGTACTGATAGCTGACAGTGATGTTCCACATGTATTGGTTGCACTTATAGTATAATTTCCGCTTGTGTTTACATATAGTACAGAGTCTGTTGCGCCAGGAATGTCAATTCCATTTAATTGCCACTGTAATGTATAACCCGCTGTTCCGGATGCAGTCAGTAATATGGAATCTCCGGCACACACAGATGAGGCAGATGCATTGACCACAGGTATTACAGGAGGTGAATTAACCGTTATGCTGAAAACAGCAGAGGTTGCAGAGCCGCATGAGTTTGTTGCCACTACTGTAAAATCTCCGCCTGAATATGCATACAACAGGGAATCCGTTGCGCCCGTGATGTCAATTCCGTTCCACTGCCATTGTAATGTAGTGCCGGATGCAACGCTCCCGTTGAGTAAAATTGAATCTCCTGCGCAGATACTGTTAGT
>JBDSOU010000269.1:0-15965 GCA_039914625.1 Bacteroidia bacterium
AAAAAATGTAATCATTTAATTGAAGTGAATGTTTCTCCTGATGAAAGTGTTTCCTATTGCACTCATTGCGTTCCCGGAACGGGTTATAAAAAGATTCTTTATCCGAATTACGATGGAGCGCTCATAAGCTATTATAATTCAGAACATGTGGACTTCAAACATATTCCATCCCATAATTCAAATTGCACAAGGGTTTTTACAAACAACCCTCCACGCATCACTTCACCTGTGGGCAACAAAGAATATCTTGTTCAGAAAGGACAGAGTGAAGAATTGCAACTTAGCTGCAATGTAAGCGATGAAGTAACTTTTGTTTACTGGTATATTGATGATGTCTTCTATCAGAAAGCAAAGGCACATGAAAAAATATTTTTTACACCAGGCGAGGGACAATTAAAAATATCCTGTAATGATGATAAGGGGAGAAATTCTGATGAGGAAATTTCAGTGAAGTTTTATTGAGTTTTATTTTCACTTTCCTTTACTTTAGTTAAAATTTTCGTTCCTTAATTATTTTTTAATTTTGAACTTGCTTATCCTATGTTTGTAGCATCTAAAAGATGAGCATCATGGACAAAGAAAAAAAATATATTAAAGAAGAAATCCGCAAGGAATTTCAGTTGGAACGAATGATTCTTTTCAGTGACACTGTTTTTGCTACTGTGATGACGCTCATGGCAATTGAAATACGATTTCCTGAAAACAGTTCCATAACAGCTGAAACGCTTCCAAAGGAGCTGATTCATCTTATGCCTGTGCTTGTTGCTTATACTGCTGCTTTTTTTTTCATTGGTTCAACATGGTATGAGCATTTGCGGATATTCAGTTTGCTTAAAGATTATGACAAGGGTTTGGTTCCGTAGCAAAAACCGTCAGGATGGTGGTGGTTTGTACCTTTACCTTTTCTGCTCAAAAATTATCAAAGGAGATTGACGAAAAATATCCTGTGTCTAATTAGTTCCTTAACAAATATTAATTGAATCAACTACATGGAATCACCTCAATCAGTCAGAATAAATAAGTTTTTAAGTGAAGCCGGATACTGTTCACGCAGGGAAGCAGACAAACTTATTGATAAAGGTAGAGTTACTGTCAATGGTAAGGTTCCTGAATTGGGTACAAAAATTTCTTCTTCGGATATAGTGAGAGTGGATGGGAAATTAATTTCTGAACCAAAATCAAATTTTGTTTATTTAGCATTTAACAAACCGATTGGAATTGTTTGTACTACGGATATAAAAGGTGAAAAGGATAACATCATTGACTATATAAATTATCCGAAACGTATTTTTCCAATCGGCAGATTGGATAAGGCAAGCGAAGGATTGATATTGCTTACCAGCGATGGAGACATAGTAAATAAAATTCTGCGTGCGGGTAACAATCACGAAAAAGAATATATTGTTATCGTTAATAAGCCAATAACAGAAGATTTTGTAAAAAAAATGAGCAATGGTATTCCTGTTTTAGATACCATCACAAAAAAGTGTTATGTAAATCAAATAGATAAATTTAGTTTTAGAATTATTTTAATTCAGGGATTGAACAGACAAATCCGAAGGATGTGCGACTATTTAGATTATGAAGTTGTAAGATTAAAACGCATCCGTATTATGAATATTCAGCTTGACATGCCCATTGGTCTATGGAGAGATTTAACAGAGCAGGAATTAAATGAAATTAACAGAATGCTTTTAAATTCTTCTAAAACGTATGATAAAAATATATAGTGTCGGGTTTCATTGATTGCGAATTTATTCTTTGATTTTTCCTGTTTTCATTCTGTTGCAATTTTTTAAAACCAACAACATTGAATACTCTGTTTGCTGTTAATTAAGCAAAGAAATTATTTTCTCTTTCAGCATTTTCTTTTCTGTTTCTGATTGCGTAAGGTGCATGGCTGTCTCAAAATTTTTTTTTGCTTCAACGTAATTATGAAGTCTTGAATTTAATTCTCCGAGGAGACTGTGATAAAGATAAAAAGCTTCGAGTTTTTTCGAATCCGGAATTCCTCTCAGGGTTTTCATTGCTTTATCTGCACCGTACACCTGCATTATTGCAACTGTTTTATTAAGCTCGGTAATTGGTGAAGAGGAAATTTTACAGAGCAGTTCATAATAAGCTAATATCTGTTTCCAATTTGTTTTGCTGAAAGATTCAGCACTGCAATGTTCATAAGCAATGGCTGCTTCGAGGTGATAGGTGCTGATAGCATTTCCGAAAGCTGCTTTATTCATGTAGTCATTTCCCTGCGCGATTAAATTAAAATTCCATTTACTCCTGTCCTGGTAAGGCAATAAAATAATTTCTCTTTCTGCTGTCAAACGGCTTTCACTTCTTGACGAGTGAAAACATATCAAAGCCATCAATGCATAAGCTTCAGGTTGTTGTGTATGTGAATTTTCAGTAAGCAGCCTGCAAAGCATCATTGCTTCTGAAATCAAATCGTTCCGAATGAGGTCTTCCGAATGAGTGGAATTGTATCCTTCATTAAACAAAAGATAAATAGAATTGAGCACGGCATTGGTCCGGTTTTTTAATTCATCAACTGAAGGAATTTCTAATTTTATCTTTCGTTCACGGAAAAATACTTTAGTACGATACAATTTTTTTGAAACCGTGTCCTCCGAAGTAAGAAATGATTTTGCAATTTCAGCGGTGCTGAATCCGCACAGGGTTTTTAAGATTAGGGTAATTTGATTTTCTTCAGAAATTTCAGGATGACAGCAGGCAAACATCATGCGAAGCAAATCATCTTTTACCAATTCTTCCTTCCAAAGAGCATCCATGGTAGTTGTTAATGTATATTCAGAGGTAAGCAGCTTTTTATCGTTGTCGCTGAAATCATATTGAACCGAATGTTTGTTTCTGCGGATGATATCAATAGCTTTTTTTTTGCCACGCGAAATAACCATGCGGATGGATTGTCAGGAATTCCTTTTAATTTCCATACCTGCATGGCATCAATAAATGTCTGCTGCACTACATCTTCAGCAGTCTCTAAATTTTCAGTTCCGAAAACTTTGGTTAAAACAGAAACCATCTTTCCCGATTCGTGGCGGAAAAGATGGTCGCTTAGCTGATGAATATTAATTGGTGTATGCTCCAATAATTTCAAAAATTAGTTTTTCATCTTTCTATGATTTCTTATCGCAGCTTACCATCCAGCTGATTCCGAACTTATCAGTAAGCATTCCAAAATATGATCCCCAGAAAATTTGATTCATAGGCATGGTCTGTTTTCCGCCTACAGACAGTCCTTTAAATAGTATATCAGCTTCTGCATTACTGTCTGCTGTTACAGAGATTGAAAAATTATTTCCAATAACAGTTGCATGCCCGAATGCATCTGAACTGTCACTGCCCATCAATATGGATTCCCTGGTGATCGGGAGTGAAACGTGCATGATTTTTTCACCTTCTGATTCCAGTATTGTTTTACCATCCATGGGAGGCATTTCTTTATAACGTCCGACATAACCAAATTCTCCGCCAAAAACCGATTTGTAAAAATTAAATGCTGCTTCGCAATTACCATTGAAAGTAAGATAAGGATTTACCGTTGCCATTTTTTTTATTTTAAAATGATAAATACATTAGCAAAATTAAAAAATTATTTTAGAGGTTCAGAGCTTAATTTGCTGAATCAAAAAAATATGTTCACATTTTCATCTCCTGGATTTCCCTGACTTCTACTACACCGTCATCAAATTCAAGGATCGGACATCCTTTTGCAATTTCAACCGCTTCGTCATAAGATCCGGCTCTGCACATCAAGTAGCCGCCCACCATTTCTTTACCTTCCATATAAGGTCCGTCAGTTATTACTTTTTTGTTTCCTGTAATTTTTTTACCTGATGAATTTAAAGGTTGCGCATCAACAAATTTTCCTTTTTGAGTTAATTCGCCCATCCATTGCATCCATTTCTGCATGTGAGCCTGCCATTTTTCGGGCGATTGCTGAAGTGTTCGGCCATCACCTCCCCTGAATAAAAATAAATATTCTTTCATTTTAATTATTTTATTTGATCGGACTATATAAAACTTTTATGCAAGAACTTTTTCATTAAGAAAATTTTCTGAAGCGGGATTGTATTCAATAGGCATCACACTTCTGATTTCAACATTTCCTCCGTATTGAAGCCCCGGACAGGATTTTGCCATTTCAACCGCTTCATCAAGTGAATTTGCTTTTACAACGAGGTATCCGCCTACCACTTCTTTTGCTTCAACGTATGGCCCGTCTGTAATTGCCTTTCCCGGCCTGATTGTTTTTCCTTCTGACAATAATCGGTTGGTGCCGCTGTAGTTTCCTTTTTCAGCAATTCCGCCAATCCAGTTTTGCCATTGTTTCATTACCATTTGCATTTGTTCAGCAGAAGGTTTTTCAGTTCCTTCGTTTTTTTCATTTCTGAAGATCATCATGTATTCTTTCATAGTTTTTAATTTTTAGATTATTATTAATATTTATTGATTTGGTAATGTAAAGACGATTGAGTTTTTAAAACTTGGACAAGGAAAAATATTTTTTTTCTTTTTGTACCCATCACTCTATAACGAATTTAGTTAAATAAATTGGACAAGATTATCAGACAACTTATAGTTCATACCTTGCAGCTTTAAAAAAATAGAGCGGCTGTGACCTTTAAACAAAAAATATATGCTGACTGTCTTCAGCTTATAAACGAAAAAATTCGAAGCCTCAGGGAAGCACTTCATGATCTGAAAACAGGGGCGGAAAATGATGCTAAAAGTTCGGCCGGTGACAAACATGAAACAAGCCGTGCCATGATGCAACTGGAATATGAAAAAATAAACAGGCAATTGGATGAATTGCTCAGGCAGAAAAACGGTCTTGAAAAAATTGACATCGGGCAGGTTTCTCCAAAAATTATAAATGGCAGTCTTATTAAAACCAATAACGGTTATTTGTTTCTGAGCGTGGCTATCGGGAAAATAACTGTGGATGATAAAATTGTTATGGTAGTTTCTTCTCAATCTCCCGTTGGCTTGAAAATTCTTGGAAAAAAAACAGGTGATACGGTTGAAGTAAATAAAATAAAATATCTGATTGAGGAAATAAAATAACATGACAGATTTAAAACAAATAGCTCAAGCATGGTTTAATACTTTTAATGCTCACGACCTTGAATCGCTTTTGCATTTGTATGACGATGATGCCGAACATTACAGCCCGAAGCTGAAAGTACATCAACCCGAAACGAATGGTTTGATCAGGGGCAAAGCTCAACTTAGAGAATGGTGGACAGATGCATTTAATCGCCTGCCTCAATTACATTATGAAATTATTAAACTCACCGCTGATGATGAACAGGTTTTTATGGAATATACCCGTCAAACTCCGGGTGAAGAAGATTTAAGAGTAGGGGAGGTGCTGGTAATCAGGAACGGGAAAATTGTTTCCTCGCGGGTGTACCACGGATGATAGTCACACAGGCTTTCAGATGCAATCTCTCGAAATAGTCAATGACCATATTGATTTTGTATTTTCCTGAATTCGTCTGTTTTCTTTATTTCCTTTACTATTGGTTCATCAGCAACTTCGGTAAAAGAAATTTTTTTTGTTTTTAATGCCTGTTCAATCAAAGTAAAGGCTTCTTCGTTGTGTTTTTCTGAAATTGCCACACATGCTTTGTAAAATAGTGCATACCCATCATCGTTGTTTTTCTTCAATGCAGCTTCTAAATGAGTTCCTGCTTCTTTATATTTTAAAGTTTTAAAATAGCAATAGCCAAGATGTGTTTCCGGAGAAAAGTCTTTTGATAATTTATCGGAATGTTCCAGGGCGGCTGCCAGGCTTTTTATTGCTTCATTAAATTGCTTTAATTTTATTTCACAAAGCGCTTTGTAATAATGAGCATCAGCAAAATTTTTATTTATCTCAGCCGCTTTTTTAAAGAATGGCAAAGCATCTTCATATTTTTCTGAATAGTAAAAGCAAAGACCGGTATAAAAATGTACCTCATCGTTATTTAACCTGAGTTCATTTGCTCTTATCAAATCTTTTCGGGCATCTTTATACTCTTTCATCCGGTACAAAGCTATCCCGCGATTAAAATAAAATGATGAATCGGATTCAAACTTTTTAATGGCAATATCAAATTCTGTTTTTGAATTTTCCGGTTTACCAAGATTTAACATACACATTCCTGCCATGTTATGCAGTTTCGCTGAATCCGGATAGTGCTTTAAAGACTCCTGTATATTCGGAAGTGCATCAGTATAATTGCCCTGGAGAAAAAAAGCAGTGCCGGCATAAGCATAAGAAGGCGCAATAAAATTTACATTCCGGGAGCGGATGCACAATTTAAAATCTTCCAGCGCTTTTGCATACTCTTTCAGCGTCAGGAATGCAATTCCACGGTGATAATGAGATCGTGTTTCGTCACTTGCTTTCGGGCTGAATTTTATTGCATTGTCAAATTTTTCAATACCGGGGCTCCAATCGTGCAACGCATTTGTTGATAATCCTGCATAAAAATAATTGTCCGATAAGTCATACAGTAAAGCTGCTTTCTCAAAAAAGAATCGCGCATCAGCAAATTTATTTCTGTCAAACTCTGTTTTACCTTTTGCAAAATAAGAATGCGAAATATTGAAAATCCGGTCTTTTCCGTCCTGATCAATTTTTTTTTCAATTGCCATTCTGAAATCATCTCCCGCTTTTTTAATGCTGTCCAGTTTTTCATAGCTCATGCCGCGGAAGAAATAATATTTTGCCGAATCCGGCAGCAACCCGATAGCCATTGTTAACACCTTCACTGCATTTTTACTCTCACCGATTTCGAACAGCGTTTGTCCTTTCAGAAAATATAATTCACCATTGTTGCCGTCAATTTTAAGAGCCTCGTCATAATCTTCAGTGACAGCATCTTTTTTCTGACCGATGAGTCTCCTTACTTCGGCTCTTTGTACATAATATTTTATCTCCTGGGGATTATTTAAGACAAGATGCGTATGGTACTTCAGCGCATCATTATAAAAGCTTTTATCTTCCTGTCCGAGCGCTTTATAATATTCAGCAAGCGCTATAAGAACATCATTGTACTTAGGAGCAATCTTAAGAGCAACGGTAAAATCTTCCAGGGCAGATTTATTTTTTCCTTTTAACAGGTACGCTTTGCCGCGCCAGTAATAAAATTCAGGCTTCGGCTTATTATCGGAAGGCGGAAGTTTTTTATTGCATTTGTCAATTATTTCTTCATAATTTTTTGACTTATAAGAACTTTGAAGTTCGCTTACATCGGCTAAAATTTTATTTATCCTGTCTTTTTCATTTTGAATTGCGGCATTTGAAAATTCCGGCTTCAGCCTGATTATTTCATTATAAATTTTTGCGGCCTGTTCATATTGCCTCAAGCTGTCTTTTGTGTTGAAATCGCGTTTTAATAATTCTATTTTTTTATTTTCTGCTTCAATTTCCTCTTGCAATTTTTCGGTTTCATTTTTAATCTTTAAAGCTTCAGCATTAAAATTATCATTGGCAAGAACGAGGTTGCACAGCATCAGGGCACGGGCGAAATCACCTTCTTTTAAAGCAGTTCCGGCTGCTGTCAAATCTTTCGCTCTTTTATTTGTTTCCGCCATCTCGTCATTTCCCTCAAAGAAAAGATTCCCCTCATTTCTCCTTTTATCGAATTCTTCTCTTCCATCAAACCATGAAATATTATTAGTAGTATCAGTAATCGGGATAGCAGGATCAAAATATCTCAGGCTTACAATAAATACTTCGTACGCTTCTTTAAATTGATTAGGCTTGCTGAAATAAATCTCAGCGATTCGTTTTGAGGAAGCTGGCTCTACTTTTTTTGAATCAGTTTTATATCCGTGGTTTTCAATTTCAAAATAAACCTTTACATATTGTTCCTGTCCTTTTCTTTTCAGCCCCGAGACCCGGATATTTTTAAATGAAAATAGATCCTGTTCAATATTTTTGTTGCTGTAATTGTCAAAGAGGTAGCGATAATATTCTTTAACCAATTTATCATCTTTCGTCTTTGAATTTGCATCCAGGAACGGATCTAAATCATTTTCTACAGATACAGAGTCGTTAAGAAATATTTTTCTTTTCGAATTGCAGAGATTATTTACAAAAACATTAAAATTTTCAAGTTCATTTATGGAAGTTACACAATAATTAATGCTTTGCAAAAAATCTTTTTCAATCCGTGCTTTGGCCTTGTTGGAAATGATTGCAGAATCGCTCACAGTCAAAGTTTGGCAACTTCCCCCATAAAAAAATCCGCAACAAAAAATAAAGATTAATAAGCTGATTTTTTTAATCATTATCGGGGATGTTCAGGTATTCACGCAAGTAAAGTTTTTTTTGTGCTTCTGTGAGCGGGTATAAATTGCTTATGAGCCACCCTGAATTCCGGTCAGACCGGCTGAAATATTCGCAAATAAACAACCAGCCGGGAACATTCAGGAAATGATAGGAAACACTATTCACTTGCTTAAATACAACATTATTTTTTTTTATTTCCTGTATAAGCTTGGTAATTTGTGATGAAATTCTTCCTGAATACAAATAATCTTTAAACCGTTCGCCATGCTCAAACGGTTCATCAATGCACATGAAATCGGTGCCATAGGCCATTGGATCGAGAAAAAATTTATTTTCCAATGTGGGGTCGCGTAAATCGCTGCCGCAATAAACAGGAACCGGCACTTTGGTATTTTCGTACTTAGATTTGAAATTCAGAAAATCAGCCTTAGCTGAAACAATTACCCACTTTGATGAATTGTTTCGCGAGGGTTCAATCTTCAAGATCAAGTCTAAGTCCTGCGTGACCTTCCTGTAAACAACTTTACATTTCAGTAAGGCATACCAATTGTCATCATAAAATTGGATGAAAGAAGGCTGTACAGTATCCGTCACATGATTTACAAAATTCCTCACCCTGAGTGAATCCCATGTTGCATTCCTCAGGTTAAATAAATTGAGAATGAATTTTTTCCGGTCAATTGTATCAATATCATTTTCCGGAAATTTACTTTTCAGGTAGGAAATAAGAAAAGAATTTGGCGTCTTGTTAAAGCGTTCAATAAATTCATCAATTTGTTTTACAGAATAAACAAAATTTTCATCATCATAAGGTAAATTATTTTGTGAAAAGACGGATGAAATAGTTCCCGGTAAAAAGAATAGAATCAAAATGAAAACAGGAAGAATTTTCTTTCTCATTCAGCTTCAGCAAAATATTTGCGCAGATGTATGGTTTATAAAGTTTCCACAATCTGCACATCTTTTAACAAAACATCCCAAACAGTTTTCATTGAGCCTTCCTCCATCTTGCTGATTTTGCGAACCATAACTATGATATTCTTTTTTGTAATGTCTGAATAAGCAATTTTATTGTCCTTATAACCGGTAAAAATTTGCTCATATGAAACCAGTCCGTAATAATTTCCATCCGGGCCTTTACGCAAACCATTCACAATATAATATCGTGAGCCGCTGATTTCAATTTTATCATAAAAAGAATTCAGGGCGCTTAACTTTAATAAATATTTACGTACGGTATAGGTTTTTGCTTCTTCACTTTTTTTGTTTGACACTTCAACTTTTGAATCTTCATTTACAAACAGTGCCACTGAACTTTCGATGGCATTGTTAATTAAATCCTGGTTGCTGTTAGGGTTTGTAATTGTTTTGTTGTAATCACCAAACTGCCGGCATTTCACAAGCGCTTTTTGCTGCATGTCGTTTTTTGTTGCTTCATCTAATTCTATATCTGTCGGTTCTGTTTCATACATTGGCGCAACAGGTGCAATCAAAGAATCATTTGTTTCACTTTTTTCAGCAATTGGTTCAGGTGATTTTATAGAATCAGGCACTTTAGACGGACTATTAGCGGCAGCATTCAAAGCGGCAGCATTATCACAAAAACAAACTAATTTTCTAAAGCTTTGCATTCCCAAATAATCTTTTAATTGCTGTAACTTGCTCTTTGCCGGTTTTGACCAGCTTTTAAAAAAAATAGCTTTTTCGAGAAAATAGCGTGTACTGTCGAATTTTGAATTGTTCATTCCTTCACATGCTTTCACCATCACCCTGTTATACTCATCTGCAACATCTGCCCACTGAAGGATTTCTTCATTGGAGCAGGAGGGAGGTATAGGAGATATTTGAGCTTGTAAGCGTAGGAACGGAGTGAAAAAAAATAAAACTACCAGCGAAATAAAAATAACCTGTTTTCTTCTTGTAAGTTTCATGTTAAAATCGTTTTAGAGATTTTGAAGCGATAAAAGTATTAAAAAAAATAATTCAAAAAAAGTATTTGCTCAATAAACTGTATGTAAACTGTGATCGAAAATAGTGTATTAAAATGGAAGTTTGGTTATTTTATTGATTAGTCCACGCACCCAAATCCCTCCCGATAATTTTTTCAAGTTCTGAAATATCTTCCCGGTATAATTTTATCAAAGATGATTTAGTCTCAGCGTCCATATTTAAAGCCGAAGTTTCGGCCGGAGTTCTTAATTTTTGTTTCAGGGCCATTCTTTTTTTCTCAGGAATTATTTGTTTTCCTAAATATTTTAAAATTTTATTTCTAAAAGTTTTCCTTGCCAATATGGAGGGCATAGCATCAGCAGCATTGTATTGAAAACTTGTATCGGCTATGAACTCATCATTCACGCCAATAAATCCGAAAAGTTCTTTCATCAACTGTTGAGGATTTGAAGCTAAATCTTCTGTTAAAAAAACTTTCACCTGTGAAAAATTTTCTTTAAACGCTTGAAGCTGCTTTGTATAAAATCCAACATCGGTATAATACCACATAAAATCCCATTGCTTTTCCATTCGTAATTTTTCTGCTGCAAGGGCATCTTTAAATGAAAGCGGTTCTGCTTTAAGGCGCAGAAAATGTTTATAAGCAGAAAAAGCCCGTTCAACGGGATTGCGTAACATGAAAATGATTTTTATGTCACCCAGCTTTTCTTTAATCAGCGGAATTGCAGATTCATGGAAATAAGCATAACATGTAGAAACTTCACCAATCGCTGTTTTATGACATTGTGCATAAAATTTGTCATACTCAATTTCGCTGAAAATAAGCCGTGATTTATCCCTGAAAAAAGGAGGTCCGCCAGGCGGACTATGTTTATAATATTCACGGGCAAAATAAAACGATTCCTTACGTGGAATATCCACTTCAGAATGCTGTGTTAAATAATAATACAATGAAGTAGTACCTGCTTTGGCAACACCGGCAATGATGAAATTCGGTAGCAATTTTATTGGAGATTGAAAATTTTAAAGCGTACGATAAAAATATCCGGCAGACAGCAATTTTTAAATCCTATCCAAAACTGTCTTAATCAGTGTATGCATTGCAGGGACATAATTTGCGGAAAACACCTGGTTAATCCTGTTAGCAACTATCACATTCACTGCAGCACATTCATGACCGAGTATGCGTGCCAGGCCGTACATAGCTCCGGTTTCCATTTCAAAATTGGTAACACGCAGGTTTTCGTATGCAAAGCTGTTTAGTTTTTCAATCATATCGGTGCGGGATAATTCTGCCCTGAGCACACGTCCCTGCGGGCCGAAGAAGCCTGAACAGGATGCCGTTATTCCTTTAAACATTCCTTCTGAAAGCTTTTGTTCCAGTAATGAATACGATTTTGATAAATAAGATTGAGCAAAAATTCCGAGGTTAGGATAATGTTTCCGGAATGCGGTAATTGCGCCCTGTTCAAATTCATTGTTTTGAAGCTTGTAAAAATTAAGCAAGCCATCCAATCCAAGTCCATACGTTGAAAAAACAAAAGAGTCCGGAGGAATATCAGCCTGCAATGCACCCGATGTTCCAATGCGGACTAATTTCAAAGAGGTTAATTTCTCCTTTATGTACCTCGTTTTTAAATCTATGTTAACCAACGCATCCAGTTCATTATAAACAATATCAATGTTGTCAGTTCCGATTCCGGTTGAGATCACACTGATGCGTTTTCCTTTATAAATTCCTGTATGTGTAACAAACTCGCGCTTCTGTTTTTTTAATTCAATCGAATCAAAATAGTTGCTCACCATGCTCACCCGGTCAGGGTCACCTACATTAATAATGGTATCCGCAATTTCATGCGGATGAAGATTCAGGTGATAAATGCTGCCATCATTATTTAGTATAAGTTCTGATTCAGGAATTTGTTTCATAAATATATTCAGATTAAATTTGCTGAATTAACAAAAATAGGAATTTAAGGTTTATCTTTAAAATTTGTAATTCTGCTTTCAGATTCACTGAATGAAAAAAGATCAAAATAAAATTTTAGTGCCGGTTGATTTTTCCGAACAATCCATTATTGCATTAAAGCAGTCTTATAACCTTGCCCGCCTCACGAAGTCAGAAATTTTGCTGATTCACGTTCTTGATGAGGATTTTTTAAAATCACTCGAACATATTTTTAAAGATAATTCTTACGAGGATCCGATGAGAGACCAGGTTCAGACCCGTCTTGATAAATTGGCAAATGATGTGCAGCAGGAAGCCGGAATAAAAGTAAATACTACCATAAAAAAAGGTAAAATTTACGAAGAAATTGTTAATGTTGCAAAAGAAATTGATGCCCGGTTCATCATTATGGGAACTCATGGTGCAGTAGGCTTAAAGAAGAAGTTTTTAGGTTCCAATGCTTCACGAGTCATTAAAGAAGCTAATTGCCCGGTAATTACCATAAAAGGAAAAGAGCATCAGTACGGCTGCAAAAAAATTGTGCTGCCATTAGATTTATCGAGAGAAACAAAAGAAAAAGTTGATAAAGCCATTGAGATTGCCGGATTTTTCGGTTCTGAAATATACATTGTTTCTGTTGTTGAAAGTGATGACGAATTCCTGATGAATAAGCTCTCCCGGCAAATGACTCAGGTGAAGGAAGTTATTGAATCAAACAATATTCCGGTACACACTGAGTTTGTGAAAAGTGATGATATATCAGAAGAAATTATTAACTATGCAGAAAAAATTGGTGCCGATCTCATCATTATCATGACACAGCAGGAAATTTACTGGTCAGAAATGTTTATTGGTTTTGCGGCACAGGAAATTATTAATAAATCAAGTGTGCCGGTTCTCACCATCCGTCCGCAGCTTCGAAGCATATTAGAGTTTACTACATCATAACTAAAATTTTCCACTATGACTACACCTGTCAAAAGATTCCTGATCAAAAAAATTCTGATCCCTTATGATTTTTCCGAAACTTCAGCATTAAGCCTGGAGCATGCCGTCTTTATGGCGCAATTGCTTAAAGCAGAAATTACCCTGCTTCACATTGTGGAAACCGTAAGCTTCACTTCAGCCATCAGCCACGCTTTGGGCGGATTTGAAAAAAAAATAGAATCAGCTACCAATGAAAAATTATCGCAAGTTGCAGATGAAATCCATCGTAAATCCGGCATTTCGCTCAATATCCGGACAGAGGTGGGCCGCATTTACAAAAAAATTAATTCGGTTGCCAAAGAAATGAATAGTGATATGATTGTGATGGGAACGCATGGCGTGAGCGGCTACCAGCGGTTTCAGCTCGGCACCAACACTTCCAAGGTGGTTTCAGATGCTCCGTGTCCTGTTATTTCAGTGCAGACGCACCGGAAAAGTCCCGGCTTCAAAAAAATTATTTTACCGATAGATGATTCTCCCGCATCGCGCCAAAAAGTTAATTATGCAATCGAAATCGGGAAACATTACGGTTCGCATATAAACATTCTGGGGCTTATTAATTTTACCAACGATGATTTAAAGCGCAAATTCAAAATCAAAGTAGAGCAGGTGGAAGAGTATCTTCTACAGCATGAAATAGGATGCGACATCAGTTACCTCACAGGCGACAACCTTGCACAGATGACTTTAAAACATGCCGAAGAACAGGATGCTGATTTGGTCATCATCATGACTGAACAGGAGCCCAGCCTCACCGGACTTTTTATGGGCACGTACGCTACTCAGGTGGTCAACCATTCAAAAATTCCTGTGCTCAGCGTTCATCCAACGGCTTCTGATCCTGATAAGATTTCTGTATCCTATTAAAAGAAAAAAGTGAGCGGGTGAGAAAGTGAGAACTAACAGCCCGCTTTCTCACCCGCTCACTTTCTCACTTTCATTTTTTTCACGGCTTGTTTCCAAAAACCTTTTTCAAAATATCAGTAACCTGCGCGGCCGGATCTTTACGGATTTTTGCTTCTTCCTGCGCCACAAGCGTAAAAAGTCCGTCCATTGCTTTCTGTGTTACATACTCATCAAGGTTCGGATTCATTTTGGTAACAAAAGGGATTTTATTATAGTTTGACATCAGCGGGTTCCAGTATTTGGTAATCTTCACTTTGCTTAACGAAGCTTTGATCACCGGCTTAAATTCGTTTTTCAGCTGTGCCGTAGTCGAGGTTTTTAAATACTGTGTGGCTGCATCATCCTTGCCTTTCAGAATAGTGACCCCGTCATTAATCGTCATTTTTGTAATCGCGCCCAGGAAAATAGGAGCAGCTTTTTTGGCCGCATCTTCCGCAGCCCGGTTCAATGCCATTACAAACTGGTCCACCTGCTTACTCTGCCCCAGGCTTTTTAATGTAGATTCCATCTGCTGCGCTTCTTTGGGAAATGGAATTTTTATCAACGGATTTTTATAGTAGCCGTCCACTTTCGATGCTTTAGCAGACGAATTTTTGCTGCCCACATTCAGCGCTTCTTTTAAGCCTTTCACAATATCGTCATTCGAAAGGTGCGTGCCACCCGCTACATTGGTGGCATCTTTTATAATCTGGTTAAGGTCAAACTGGGCGTAACTCGCTCCATACACGAACAGGAAAATTATAACTGCAATTTTGGCGGCTTTCATGATGTTGTTTTTTAAATAAAAATATTATTTTGATAAAGATAGAAAACAGATTTACAAAGATGCTGCCGCGTTCAATAAAATATTTTCCGTAAAAATAATTTTCACAAAAAGTTCATTGCCAAAACAACCACCCGTGTTTTTTATTCCCTGCTGCAAAAAATAAAGGTTGAGTTCTTCTTCTGTTTGATTAGAAATAAGAAATCCCGTCCGGATCCAAAACCTCGTGGGCTTAAGCCCAAGTTTATTTATTCCGCTACTTTTGTTGGAAAAGCGAACTTTTCATATTTAAGAGTTCGTATATTTAACTGTTATATGCAATCCTATTGGTCGTAGTGCTGCTATCAACCTTTGGTGCTAAAACGAGCAGACAGCCACCGCACATTTTAGCACATTTGCTTTTTTGCCAACACACATATCAACGCTAAAAAAGCAAAAGAGCTAAAATTTTCCACCACACCGTTCTATCCAATCAGTAAGTGATTTGTAAATAAAGTATGCGGTGCACTGACCAAATTTACATCAAACTTTAGTGATGGTTCAATTCTTGAACTTGCGTTGTGAATGCGAAACGAAATTTGCCAACCTTCACTTAACGACACTAATAAAGTTGTGGTAGAGTTTTCCTGATAGACAATTTCTATTAAACGGTTTGGCAATTTTAATCTTTGGATTTTCGCTTTGGGTTTCAAACTTTCAAAAGGTAAATTTAAAGTGCCATGTAAGTTGTATGCTTGTATTTCAACTTTGCTATTTCCTTTAATGACTTTGTAAAAATCTTGGTTGCCGATTAAATACTCAACCAATCTTTGAGCAACAATTCCAAGTTGTTCCTTGTCCAATCGCTGCAATTCTTTTTTGAAAGCATTTAAAATCGGCACATAGACAACCTTGTGCATGTTTTCAATTGCATCCCACTTTGTTGTTCTGTTAGTTTTTTTCATAGCAGCCAACATATTGAAGACAGGTTTTATCTCATCAAAATAATTTTGCGAACATGGAAAGCCAAGCCACTTCTCACCAAAATTAATATCGTTTGACAAACGAGAATGTTTAACGGCTCTATGATTATTCTTTGCTGAAATTCCTATCTCCCATTTCTG
>JBDSOU010000137.1:0-8675 GCA_039914625.1 Bacteroidia bacterium
TTCTTTTTTCGCCCCGGTTTGTGTCCTCACAAACCGGAAAGATTAACGGCAGGAAATAAGAATAGAGTTCATAATTCATTGTTCGTGATGACACGAACAATGGCGGAAATAATCAAAGGGTAGTCCGTACCGGACATAATACATGCACATTTCTTTTTTTTACCAAGCGGTTATCCCTTCGGGATATTTTTTTCGCCCCGTTTTGTGTCCTCACAAACCGGAAAGATTAATGTCAGGAAATAAGAATAGAGTTCATAATTCATTGTTCGTGATGACGCGAACAATGGCGGAAAACTAAATTGCTGAATTGTTAAATTGTTAAATGGCTGCGAAGCAAATAACAATTTAGCCATTTAACAATTTCTCTTTACATTTGGTGAAAGAAAATTTCTTTCAATGAAAAAAAGATTACTGTTTTTTATTTCTTTTTTCGCCCCGGTTTGTGTCCTCACAAACCGGAAAGATTAATGGCAGGAAATAGGAATAGAGTTCATAATTCCTTGTTCGTGAGGACACGAACAATGGCGGAAAACTAAATTGCGGAAATGTTAAATAGTTAAATGGCTGAGAAGCAAATAACAATTCAGCCATTTAACAATTAAACAATTTCTCTTTACTTTTGATAAAAGGAAATTCAAATGAAAAACCTGGTAATTTGTTTGCTTCTCACCACAAAACTGTTTGGTCAGGATGCTGTTGATGACAATCAAAAAAAAATAAAAGTTACAGGACGTGCTCAGATTGAAATGGAGCCTACCTCCTATATTCTTGATATTATGCTGAGAGAAAATTATATTACTGCTAATAAAGCCCCTGAAATTGTGGTTGGCATTGATTCCATTGAGAATAATTTAAAAAAATTCATCAGGGACATGAAGCTCGATTCAAAAAAATTAAATCAACTATCAGTCAGCAATTCTGCAAGCAGTTTTATGGGTCAGGAGATTATTCTTATCACCGAGGTTTATGAATACAAAATAAATGAATATGCTGAATTAAAAAAAGTGGTTGCAAATATTAATTTTCCGGGACTGGCTGGTATAAAAGTCAGAAAGATTTTTGAAATTGACAAAGATGCGGCAGAGGCGAAGTTATATGTTGCCGCATTGAAAAATGCAAAAATAAAAGCAGAAACAATTTTATCATCCGTCAATAAAACGCTGGGCGAAATTATTTACATTGATAGTTATGATTACCGTTATAGTCTTCCAAACTTTGATGATGATTACCAATCTAATTGGGATAATCGTCAGGTTGACCTGAACAGGAAGAAAACAATTTCGGCTCTGGTTAATGTTACTTATGAAATTAAATGAAGCTAAAACACCGACAGCATTCAAAACGCTGGCAGGGTTTTAAATTCTAAGGATACATTTTCAAAACCTCCTTCACATATAACGGAGCATCTATCAAAGTTCCATCGGGCAATTTATCCCGTTCTTTTCCGAGGCGCACTATAATAATTTTCTTAGCAGGTATCACTATTACATATTGTCCTGAAAGCCCGCGTGCATAAAATACTTTTAGTCCTTCCTGTTCATCCATCCACCATTGATAGCCGTAAACTTTATTAGGGCTTCCCTGGTCGAGCAGCGGAGCGGGAGTAACGGATTCTAAAACATATTTTTCTGAAACGATTTGCTTGCCGTTCCACCTTCCGCTGTCGAGGTACAACTTTCCGAGCCGGGCAAAATCGCGAGCAGTGCTGTAAAAGCAGCAATATGCTTTTTCATTCCCGTTTTTATGATCAAGGCTCCATACGGCATCATGCATGGCATTCATCGGCATCCACAATTTTTCAGATGCATAGTCTGCTATTCTTTTGCCGGTCGCCTTTTTTAAAATCATTGCAAGCAATTGTGTATTGCAGCTCTGGTATTCAAAATTTTTTCCCGGCTCGTTTATTACTTTAAGCTGTGACATTTGTTTGTTCAACCGCGAACCGTAATATGCTTCGGTAGTTTTCGATGTGAGGCTTGAATAGCTTTCATCCCAATCCAGCCCCGAACTCATAGTTAACAGATGCCGTACCGTCAGCTGTGCATTTTTTCCTTCTTTAAATGCCGGAATAAAATCTCCGACCGGTTCATCTATATTTTTTATTTTACCTTCATCTATTGCAATTCCTGTCAATATTCCGATAATGCTTTTAGCCATTGAAAAAGAATTTGATAGTGCTGAATCGTTATAGCTGTCCCAATATCTTTCATAACATATCGAATCATTTTTTAATACAAGAAAAGCAACGCTATGGAAATTTTCCAGCTCGTTCAGCAAAGGGCTTGTTATAGTTGTTTTGTTATAGTCAGGTGAAATTGCCCAATCATCTGGCGAACTTGTTTTTATAGTGCGCGAAGGAAAAATACTGAGATCGTCTATATCTGCATAATTATAAATTACGGCTTTCCAGTAATAAAATTTTCCTGTGAAAAATAAAATGATATTGACAGCAACTAAAATAATCAACACCCACTTAATGGTATTTTTTAAATACTTCATTTATACAAGAATTAATTAGATTGTTTAATAGGGATCATTTATTTATTTGAATTCTCTGCCCATCTCTTTTTTCACTTTGCGGTTCTTTGCGGTTAAAAAAATTAACGCAAAGGTTCGCAGAGAAAAACTATAAGAATCGCAAAGCTAAAATTACTGCAATGCACTTTAAAAAAATTTAACACGCTCCAAAACATTTTTTTCCGTCAATTCACAATTAAAAACAGTTGCAAAATGTTTTTTAATTTTTTCTTTCACTTCATTGATGTTTACGTCAGTTCCCAATTCCTGTTTCATTGAGGTAACGGATTTATCAGGAATTCCGCAAGGGATGATGTTGTTAAAATATTCCAAGTCCGTATTCACATTGAATGCAAAACCATGCATGGTAACCCACCTGCTGCAGCGGACGCCATACGCACAAATTTTCCGCGCACGTTTTTTATCTTCTGCATCTAACCACACCCCGGTAAGGTTGTCAATTCGTGAAGCCGTGATGTTATATTCAGCCAGCGTTCTGATAATTATTTCTTCGAGGTAACGAAGATATTTATGAACATCATTAAAAAAATAATCAAGATTTAAAATAGGATAACCAACAATTTGACCCGGACCATGATACGTGATGTCTCCACCACGATTTATTTTATAAAACGTTGCATCTTTTTCGTTCAGCTGATTTTCGTCAAGCAATAAATGATCCTGCGAACCGCTTTTGCCCAAAGTATATACGTGTGGGTGTTCGCAGAAAAGAAGGTAATTTGGAGTTTGAAGCCCGGAGTCAGGAGTTTGCCTGAGTTCATTTTTTTGCTGAACTATTGAATGCAATAGTTTTTCCTGATAATCCCATGTTGCTTTATAATCCACCGTACCGAGGTCTTTAAAAATAACTTTTTGCATGAAGCAAAGGTAACGTAATTGTAAAAATCATGTATCACGCTGCCGACTCAAACCTTTGGGTTTTTTTTGAGTATCAAAGTTTTCTGTGCGTTTTAAAAAAATAGTTGCCGTGCATCAAATCTTCGCCAGTTCCCCTTTCAAAAAATCAATCACATTCACTTCCGTTGCATCAATGTCGCGTATTTCAGAAAGATACCAGCTCACCCAATCGCCAAAATGGATTAAATAGAAAGTTTTCTCAAGTTGGGATGCTCCCTTTGAAAATACTTCAAAAACATAAGGCGTGTATTTGGAAACAACCTGCTTGGTAAGATTCATCCGTGCCTGGGTGCGGTTATAATCATCTTCATTTCGGAAAAATATAACCGCTAATTTTTTATTCGCAATGGTCCAGCCTACCAATTCATTGTGGTTCATTTCAGGCAACACATGATGCCAGCAAACCATTTTTGAATTTTCATTAATCTGCTGACGGAAACGGATGGCAACTCCTTCATAATTTGCAGCGCTGTAAATCACGGGAATTTTTTTGTGAAGCTTTTCAGCAAGATAATATGCTTCTGACATGATGTGCTCTTCCTCATGGTCTATCAGCTCAACAGATTTTTTCAATGGCGCTTTGAACGCATCCGAAATCAATTTGTATCCGTGCAACACATAAAACAACTGTGTAAACGAATATGCAATTGCCGAACGCGGAGGGCGCCCACCGGGAATAACAATGTAGTCAATGTTTTTGCTTTTTGCCATTTCCAATATTTTTCCTCCTGCTGTTACGCAACAAATCTTCGCTTTCTTTTCAAGCGCCATTTCAAAACATTGAACGGTTTCTTCCGTGTTGCCTGAATAGGATGAAACAATAACCAGCGTGTGTTGATTCACATAATTCGGAAGAAAATAATCTTTATTAACAAGAATCGGAATTTTTATTTCCTTTTCCGTAACCTGTGCAACAATGCTTCCTCCGATTCCAGAACCACCCAGCCCTGTGATGATCACATTGCGTATTTCATTTTGAGGCGTTGTGAAATTTGCTTTTTCACCAATTGCAATTGCTTCGGTTAATTGTTTTGTAAAAGTTGAGATGAGCTCTTTCATATCTTTTAAGTTTAAAAATGTTTTGGATGGCAAAAATAGTTGTTAAAGTGCAAAGTAACCCTAAATATTGTGACCCGAATTTTAGTGTGTAATACCGATACGGTATCTGTAATCCCGATACAAATCGGGAAGCAGCTACTCTATCGGCATTATACCGTTTTAGGTTTGGACTAATTTGATGTAAGTAATGGTATAATAAGTTGAAGAGGCTTCGTGCAGAAAATCAGTTCATGCAGATAACAGACGGGGCGAAAAGATTTTCAATGGGTTAATTAATCCTATTTTAATGTTGGCATATTAATTTGGGAAAAAATAAGATCATGAAAGCAGATGAGCAAAAGTTATTAATTAAAGTTCCAGTACTTGTTTCCGTTCTGGCGGCAAGTACCGATTATGAAATAAATGAAGTCCAGAAGGCTGATGCCATAAAGCTGGCTCACCTCAAATCTTTTTCGGGTGACCCCGATTTGAAATCGTATCTTGATAAAGTGGACAAACATTTTGTAGAAAACTTTGAAAGTGTTGTGAAGCAATACGCTCCGTTTGATGACTCAAAAAGGAAAGCCCTCAAGAAGGAAATAGAGAGCGTAAACCAAGTTATTTCTACTCTTGAACCTGATCTTGCCTCCAAACTGTTTAAATACTTAAGCGATTATTCAGAACATGTAAAACATGCAGAGCATTCTGTCCTGGAACGTTTCATTTTTCCCATACCTATAAAAGGTATTACTGAATAAATTCATTTCGTGCTCTAATGAAGCATGAACTCATTGCGCAGCGGAATGTCATCCTTCTTCCAAACTTACCTTTTCTTTTTTTAAAATCTTTTTTGAAACTTCCATTCCGCTTGCCAGTGCTGCTTCAACTGTGCCGGCCAACTCTGACATGCTGAGCGCTTCACCTGCAAAATACAGAGTATCCTCCAACGGGGTGATCAGTTCTTCCTTCCATATTTTACCATTTACCACATCATACGAATAAGCCCCGCGCGAAAATGCATCCGTTTGCCAGTTTGTAATATGATATGTCTTCAGGTTATTTTCTAATACATTCAATGGCATACTAAAAATAGAAGCCAGTGATGTAAGGGCTATATTTAATAATTCCTGTTCGCGTGCTGTTAAATAATTTGCTGCAGCGGGTCCGCCAAGCCAGCCTGTTAAAATGGGTACATCATCAGGATGCTGTGTCCACCATGTGGGTATAGTGGCATCCGAAAAAATAAAACTTAAATTCTCAAGATCCTTTCCTGCAATCTTTTCCGCTGGTTTATCTTTCCAGAATGCATTATTGAATTGCAGAATAAATTTTATCACACCACCAAATCCTAAGTTCTTTGCAGCTTCACGCTTTGCAGGAATTTCAGGCATAAAAGAAATATTCCCTTTTCTTTGCGCGGATTCGGCAAGCAAGGATGGCGGAAGTGTTACAATTGCCACCGGGGCGCTGTACTTTTTACGATTTTCCGAAATTGCTGTCACATTGTTTCGTTCCCATTCTATCTTTGTGATTACCGTTGAAAGGAGCGTTACAGCTCCTGTTTTTTTACACTCCTCCGCAAGAGCCTCCGTCAAACAATCATATCCGCCTTCGATACGGTACTGGTCATCATCTCCCTCCAGCCAATCTTCTTTTAATGCAAGAATGGACGCTCTCGATAATTCAGCAGCAGCATAACCCTCATTATATTTACGGATCGAATTTCTGAGCGCACTGTATTTTTCATTTCCGAAATTGGTATCCAAGAACTCTTCAACCGACAGGTCTTCTTCCTGTTTTTTTAATGCTCTTATAAATTCGTTATGATGGTCTTCAATAAATTCCTTTTCCTTTTTAAAAATACCATTCTTTACCTGCCATATTTCTCCATTTACATTGCGGTATTTAATTCCGAACTCTTTGAGCAGCTGGAGGGTATAATGCTGCTTTCCGTGAATAAACTCAGCTCCTGCTTCAACAGGAGCACCAAAACCGGGTTTATGGAAAGTATGGATCCTTCCTCCTGTATAAGGACGCGCATCAATAAGCATCACTTTTTTTCCCTCTTTTCCCAGTTCGCGGGCAGCCATTAATCCGGATGCACCGGCTCCTATGATCAATACGTCAGTCTTCATATAAAAATCTGGTTAATGCGGAACAATAAAAAAATGTGCCCCGAAAGGCTTCATTTACTTCCTGCATGGTAAAAGTACCGTTTATTCTTACGCAGGTTTTACTTTAAGAATAAATTAAAAATATCTTTATTCTTTAGCATCATTCTTTTTTTTACATCAGCTTCGCGTTCGATCTTCCCGATCTTTACCACAATACATCCCTGTTTCTTAAGCGTTTGTTTTACCAGCTTAACTCTTTTAATAGTATCTGCAAATTTCTTTTGCCAGAATGCTTTGTTTGCTTTAGGCTCTGATGAATAAAGGCAGTTTTTATGGCGGTGAAATAACAGCCGTTAATAAAGATCGTATTAAGATTTAATTTTTAAAAGGTAATTGACCAAATGTTTTGATGGCATTTAAAATAAAAGTAGCTTTGTCCATAAAATATAAAAAAATGAAAAAACATCATTTAATTCTGTTAATTTTCATCAGTTCTGTACAATTAACTTTTGCAAGCTGGCAGCAAAAGACTTCAATACCTTCTGACGGGCGTGCCATTTCAAATATTTTCGTGATTGGAACCAGTGCTTACATAACAGGGGGTGTTAAAGCGGGAAATATATATTTAAATGAAACATGGGAATATAATACCACTAACGATGGGTGGACGCAAAAAGCCAACATTCCTGCTAATATTGGCGGGGGAGCGGCTTTTTCAATCAACAGCAAAGGCTATGTTATTATGGGCTGGGTAAACGGGGCTAACAGCAACAGTGTTTATGAATATGATGCGGGTATGAATGTATGGACTACAAAAAATAATTTTCCTGGTGCACCGCGGTATGGCTCATGCGTATTTGTGCTTAATAGTAAAGCATACATAGGTTTAGGATATTCTCCGCTATACAGTGATTTATGGCAATATGATCCGGTTAATGATACATGGGTGCAGGAGGCAAATTTTCCGGGAGGAGTGAGAGAAGGCACTGTACATTTTGCTTTGAACGGGTTGGGTTATGTTGGCTGCGGTTTAAACAGCACCGCCACTTATGCCGGCCTTAATGATTTTTATACATATAATGATATGAACAATACATGGACACAGATTGGAAATTTTCCTGGACCAGCGCGACATTCAGCATATTCTTTTGTAATAAATAATAAAGCGTATGTTACATGCGGCAATACGGGAAATGCCATCGGAACCACTTATAATGATCTTTGGCAATTTGATCCCCAGGCATCAATCTGGACGCAGTTAGCCCCATTGCCCGATACTACAAGGCAATCAGGAGCAGCTTTTGCATCAGGTAGTTGCGGATATATTTTTGGTGGCGTTAATCAGCCCACTCAGTCCATCTTCCCACAACTATGGCAATATTGTGAAAGCACAGGGGTCAAGGAAAATGAAAACTCTTTGCTTGCTGAATTTGAGTTGCTGCCCGGAAAATCAGAATTTCTTTTTAAACATTCACTAAACGTTACCGAAAGCAGCCTGAATATTATTAGTGTGGATGGTAAAACAATTTTTTCGAAAAGAATAATACAACGCGAAACAAAAATCAATCTTTCGCAATTTCCTAAAGGTGTTTACGTATGGAAATTTAATATGAATAATGAAATACTCAAAACCGGAAAAATTGTTTTATAGATTAACCTCACATTCCCATACTTCCATTATTTTCCTTCCGATAGTTGTCAGAACTGTTTCTTCACCGTTTGCTTTACCAGCTTATCTCTTTTAATAGTATCAGCAAATTTCTTTTTTCAGAATGAAATATTCCAAATCTTAAAGATTTGGAATATTTACCTGGTTTTTATGGCGGAGAAAATAACAGCCGTGAATAAAAAACCTTTGTACTTTTCAGGTAGCCTTATCTTTTGTACTTCTTACCAACCCCACCCCGGCAAGGAAAAAGACTAAACCCAGTATGCCATACATGGCAATTGATTTAATCGCAAAGGCGTTTTCACCGCCTCGCATAAAATAATATCCTGCAGCAATGAGCCCCGCAATGCCGAGAACAGTTAACAGTATGCCTATTACTCTTTTTTCCATATTGGTACGTTTAATAGCTGTGGAGTCAA
>JBDSOU010000133.1:0-15192 GCA_039914625.1 Bacteroidia bacterium
GGTAAGCAATGTTTGCAAGAATATATATGGAACTTACTATTAACGTTCCTGCAAATAAACTTAAGGGAATATTTCTTTTTGGATTTTTTATTTCGCCTGCAATGAATGTTACGTTATTCCATGCATCACTGCTGAAAAGCGATCCCACCATGCCAGCGCCAAACGCTCCAACCAATGCAATGCCTCCGATTTGCGTAACCAACCATATTCCGTTACCGTCTTTTTCAAAATGCTGCACATCCCAGAAATGAGATAAATTAATATTCCATGAATCAGCATTTGCATAAACAAATATTCCGAGAAAGATTAAACCAAACAATGCAATGAGCTTTGCAGAAGTAAAAACCCGCAAAATAAATTTGCCGTATTGAATTCCAAGGCTGTTCAATATAGTTAATATAAGCAAAGAAAAAATTCCGAACAGTTGAGCAGCCGTTAATCTGTACTCGCCAATAACAGGTAGAGTAGTTTGGAAAAAAACATGGTTATCACCTAAAGCAGGAATGAGCACCCCGGTAAATTTTGCAAATGCAACTGCCACAGCGGCTATAGTTCCTGACTGCACCACAAAGAACAATGCCCATCCATACAAAAAACCGATCATTGGCTTAAATGCATTCCGGAGGTAAACATACTGCCCTCCCGCCTGGGGGAACATTCCCGCAAGTTCTCCATAGCTAAGAGCGGCAAACAAGGTCATCAACCCTGCAACAACCCATGAAAGCAACAACCATCCGCCACCGCCTATCTGACGGGAAATATCAGCGCTGACAATAAAAATTCCTGATCCGATCATGGAACCGGACACAAGCAGGGTTGCATCCAGCAATCCAAGTGACCGGTTGGATCCGGAGGGTTCTTTTTCTATTGCCATCAGGTTTTAAGAAAGGATAACGTTTAGGGAACTATGAATTTCTCAATTTGCTTTTCTTCGCGCTGTAACCAAAATAAATCACAAAACCGATCGCTAACCAGATTAGTAATCGTGACCAGTTGGGCCATCCGAGCCCGAAGACCATTGCTCCGCACACAATGATTCCCAAAATGGGTACTAAGGGAACAAGAGGAGTTCTGAACTCACGTTTTGCATCAGGATCGGTTTTCCGCATAATTATAACGCCTGCACATACGAGCATAAATGCGAACAATGTTCCGATGCTGGTCATGTCCCCAACAATGTCACCGGGAACAAACGCTGCAAACACTCCGACAAACAAAAATAAAATCATGTTTGATTTGTAGGGTGTTCTGAATTTAGGATGGATATCTGAAAATATTTTTGGAAGTAATCCATCCTGGCTCATAGAATAAAAAACCCTGCTTTGCCCCATGAGCATCACCAGAATTACTGAGGAGAATCCGGCAAGGATGGCAACTGTTACCAATTTAGCTAACCATCCGTAACCTGTCATATAAGTTTGAATGGCGTAAGCAACTGAAGCTTCTTTTCCTGCATGACGGAAATCTTCCGTGTTTGCAACTCCTGTCAGTACATAGGCGAATAATATGTAGAGTATAGTACAAATGGCAAGTGATCCTAATATTCCCATTGGCATATCTTTCTTTGGGTTCTTAGCTTCCTGTGCAGCTGTTGATACTGCATCGAAGCCAATGAAAGCAAAAAATACAACCCCCGCAGCTCCGAGAATTCCTAATATCCCACCAAAGTTATGCGGTACACCTTGGGTATCTACATAAGTTTGCGCTGCCGGAATAAAAGGGGTATGATTGACAGGATTTATGAACGACCATCCAAATCCGATAAATAGAATTACAATGGCAACTTTTATAATTACTATTAATCCGTTTACAAATGCTGATTCTTTGGTTCCTTTTATCAGCAGCATTGAAAGGAGCAATAAAATAAACAATGCCGGAATGTTCATGATTCCATACATTCCACTAACATCATGTTCAAACGGGGAATGACACCAACTATAAGGAATGGATGTATGAAAAAAAGTTTCCAAAAGCTTATTCAGGTATTCACTCCATGCAATACTAACCGTTGCAGCACCCAGTGCATATTCCAAAACTAAATCCCAACCGATTATCCATGCAACAAACTCGCCCATTGTTGCATAGCTATATGTGTATGCGCTACCCGCTATAGGAATCATGGAAGCAAATTCAGCATAGCATAATCCCGCAAGTGCACAACCTATACCGGCAATAATAAATCCTATAGTAACTGCAGGACCCGCATTGTTTGCAGCAGCAGCAGCAGTACGGACAAATAAACCTGCACCGATGATAGCGCCTATTCCCAGCGCAACAAGATTATTTACACTTAATGTTCGCTTCAATCCTTTTTCGGAATCATCTACTTCACGCATCAGGATGCTTAAAGGTTTTTTTATAAATAGTGATTTAGCCATAGTTTGGAGTTTAAAATTTGAAGTTTTAAGTTTAGTTCCAGTTCATTTTCTTTTTCAGATTTTCGATGTGTGCAAGATGATGATTGCTGTGCCATGCATACAAACCGATAACACCATCAAGTTTTTGATCTGCATTTTTATCGGGATGAAAATATGTTTTCTTTAATTGATCTTTATCAAGTGTTTTTAATAACATCACCCAGCGCTTGTGAAGATTTTTTAAAAGGTCGAGCGAATATTTTACAGGAGCAGTTTTTGCATCAATCAGTTCTGCCCATTTTGCTTCCATGTATGGTTTGATGGTTGGATTTTCTTCGGTAAGCGCCAGCCGGAAACGGGAGTAAGCATTCATGTGACTGTCTGCGAGATGATGAATTGTTTGCCGCACTGTCCAGCCTCCGTCACGGTAAGGAGTGTCGAGTTGTACTTCTGAAAGACTTTTTACAGTGTCTTTTAAACGCTTTGGCAATTTGTCAATTTCTCGAATCCATCTTTTTACTTCGCTCTTTTTTATTTTTTCAGGCGGGGTATATTTCCCGGTAGGGTATTTTAATTTTTCAAGTTCTGCTGTGTCCATTTTAGTTTAAAGTTTAAAGTTTTAAGTTTTCTAACTTCCAGCTTCCGGTTTCTCATCCACCGGTTCCCAGAGTTCTATTTTATTTCCTTCGGGATCCATAATCCGTGCGAAGTTTCCGTAATCAGATTTTTCTAAATCACCCACTGTTTGCACGCCTTCCTTCTTTAAAGTATTCATTAATGCTTCCAGGTTTTTTACACGAAAGTTTATCATGAATTCTTTTTGTGAAGGCTCAAGATATTTTGTGGTGTCTTTGAAGATGGAGAAAACTGTGCTGCCTTTTTTGCTTTTGTCAATATAATCTTTCCATTCAAAATTATAACCCCACTCGGTAACATTAATTCCGAGATGCTTTTTATACCATTCCATCAGCTCAGGCTGGTTTTTTGATTTGAAAAATATTCCGCCAATGCCTGTAACACGGTTCAGTGATGTCATTCTTTCAACAGTTATTTTTTCTTCTTCACCAAAGCCGCTTTCGATGGGTTCCCACAGTTCAATTTTATTTCCTTCGGGATCTATGATCCAGCCGAAGTTGCCGTAAGCGTATTTATCTGTTTTATCCTGCACGGTTACACCTTCCTGTTTTAAAACTTTCAGCAATTCTTCCAGATTATTAACCCGCAGGTTAAGCATCAGTTGTTTTTTTGAGGGATCAAAATAATCTGATTGGTCAGCAAATATTCCGAATGAAGTGCTGGCAGGGGTGGAAGCGCTGTTATTTTCGCACCAGTTGAAGGAGAAATAAAGATTTTTTCCGAAACCGATTCCCAAATGATCTTCATACCATTTGGCAAGCATATTAGGGTCGTTTGCCTTAAAGAATATTCCTCCTAAACCGGTTACTCGTTTCATTTTTTAATGATTTTACAGTTAAGATTAAATCAAGAAGGCGAAGATGCATGTTTTTTTCCGGATTTGCATTTTACGAAAATAGATATTTTGGAATAATACGCAACCGCATTTTGATGTGTTTAATTAACAGGGGGAAAGTTTGAAGTTTAAAGTTTAAAGTTTAAAGTTGAAGTTTAGGGAATTGATGCAGACATGCGGAGGCAAATAAGGAACGCGGTTTAAACTATTTTAATTTTCAACTACTTTTGCTTTTGATGTATTTAAGCTCTCTTCAACTTCTGAATTTTAAAAATTATGCTGATGCGCAGATTGATTTCAGCAGGGGCGTGAATTGCCTTACGGGTAATAACGGGAGCGGGAAGACTAATATCCTGGATGCGGTTCATTACCTGTCCATGTGCAGGAGTTATTTTACGGCTACGGATTACCAGAATATTAAGCATGATGAGGGTTTTTTTATGGTGAAGGGGGAGTTTGAGCTGAATGCTATGAATGAATCGGTGCTGTGCAGCCTGAAGCGGGATCAGAAGAAGCAGTTTAAGCGCAACCAGAAGGAGTATGATCGTTTGAATGAGCACATTGGTTTGCTGCCGGTGGTTATGGTAGCTCCTGTTGACCAGGAAATAATTACTGAAGGCAGCGAGGTAAGAAGAAAGTTTTTAGACCGCATTATTTCGCAGATTGATAAAATTTATCTTGATGACCTGATCAGCTACAATAAAATACTTTCGCATCGGAATGCGCTCTTAAAAAATTTTGCTGCTTCGGGTATTTATGATTCCGCTTCGCTTCAGGTTTGGGATGAACAATTGGTTGTTGTGGGAGAAAAAATTTTTAAGAAGCGAAAAAAGTTTATTGAGGATTTTCTTTTATTGTTTTTGAAATTTTATCAATTTATTGCAGGAGAAGCAGAGGTAGCTGCAATTAATTATGAATCGCAATTGGAAGCAACTGATTTTTCAACAGTGCTTAAAAATGCTTTGCAAAAAGACCGTGCGCTGCAATATTCAACGGCAGGAATTCATAAAGATGATTTGAATTTTACGATCAGCGGAGTATCAGCAAAAAAATTCGGATCGCAGGGGCAGCAGAAATCTTTTGTGATTGCTCTGAAGCTGGCACATTTTGCAACGATTAAAAAACATAAGAACATTAAACCTGTAATGATGTTTGATGATTTGTTTGATAAACTGGATGATGACCGTGTAAGCAAAATATTGAACATGGTGCATGATGATATGTTCGGGCAGGTGTTTATTACGGATACGCACAGCGGGCGTTTGAAAGGAATTTTGAATGAATTTGAAATTCCGTTTTATTCTTATCACGTTGAAAAAGGAAATGTCCTGATGGAAACAACATGAGAAACAGCAACACCCAAAGTTTAAAAGAAGTGATCGATGAATTGATTAATACCTACAAGCTTCGGGGAAAAATCAATGAAGTACGATTGCAGCATTCGTGGCAGAGCCTGATGGGAAAAGCTGTTGCGAACCGGACAAAAGAAATTTACCTGCGGGATAAAAAATTATTTATCCGCCTTACTTCTGCTCCGCTGAAAGAAGAACTTTTTTATTCATCAGATAAAATAAAAAAAATGTTGAATGAACTTTTGGAAGGGGAATATATTGAGGAAGTAAAGTTTTTGTAGCTAAAAAAAACAAAATCAATCAATTCTCAATCTTTACATCAATCACCTGAATCTTTCTTTCAGATGCAGCGGCAGGGCTGTAAACGGAATTGCGCTTGTCATAATAATTATCACTCACACCCTGCTTTACATACGTTTCGCCTGCGGGATCTTCCACAACGGTGAGCATTTCATTTTTCACATAACTGTCAATGGCGCCACTATTGTAAGTTGTAAGATAATTTAAAAAGCTGGAGATCCTTCTTTTGGAAAGATTGACATTATAATCGGTTTTGGCTAACGGACTGGTAAACCCGCGGACGGTAATCTTTATTTTTTTTCCTGTTTTTAATTCTTCAAACAGCAGGGAAGCAAATTTTTGAAGTCGGTTAAAATTACCGGTTACAGTATTGTCAAAAAATTCATCCACCTTTTGCACCGCATTTTCTTTGGGCTCACCTTTCAATCCTGAACTATATACTTGTTCATATTCTTTTTTCATCGCGATATAATTGTTATAGAGGTCGCGGTAGTTTTTATTTGTAGAGGTTCTTAAAGTTTTTCTATCAGGTTCATCATTATGGAAGTAGAGCTCGAGCGGGAGCAGCTGCTTTGCAAGATCAATTGCAGCAATCTGCATGTCATTGGTTTTGGGAGAGGGTATTGCAGCAACCGGAGCACTGATAATAGTATCCATAATTACCCTGATGGTATCTTTCTTTATAAAGTTGTACGCATATATATCATAGCAGCAGGTTTTACTTTTTATGTACATAGATCCAATACGATTGGAGCTGAGCAGGCCTTTATCAGCTGCATCGTTAGTGGTATAATACAAATCATGATAGCTTGTATTAAGGGGGTAGCCAATATTTTCAGGAGCTGAAAACGCAGCGCCTGTCATTTTAGATTTAAAGATATCATAGCCTCCTAATCCCGGAATCCCGTCAGAACTATAATATAAAGTTTGCGAAGCAGTGCTGAAATAAGGAGTCATTTCCTCGTCAATTGTGTTAATAACGCTTCCGAGGTTTTCAGGCTGCGTGTATTTTGAATCAGCTGAAACAAAAGTTCTCCATATATCTGTTTTTCCAAACCCTCCCGGGCGGTCCGAAACAAAATACAATACATAACCGTCAGCACCATTGTTGGCAATAGATGGCTGTGTCGCAGTATAGTCTTTTAGATTGATTGAATCGTTCAGGCGTACAGGCGGCTGCCAGGTTCCATTTATATTTTTGCTTGCATACAATTCACAACGCATGACAGAAAAATTGACAGGTGTACACCGTGTAAAGATCATAAGCTTGTTATCAGAGCTGAAAGCAGCATTGCAGTTGTGAAGGTCAGGAAGATTAAATATAGTATCTATAGGTTGAGGCTGTTTGAAATTATCACGCCCGGGTTTTGATTCTAATATTTTAGAAACATAATTTTTTGTTTTATGTGTTTTTGGATCTTTATTTTCAAATCTTAAAGATGAGTAATAAAAAATGCTGTCGCGTATCATTTGACCGGCAAAGTCAGAATAAACAGAATTGATACGGTTCCCCAGATTTTTTACATCTGCAGGAACGGTATCCTTCATCATCTGTTGTGCCGTTTCACAATCTTTAATTTCACGCTGTGCCCTTTGTGAATAGTAATTGCTGTCAACAGCATGTTGTGTGTAATACTGTGAAAAAAGATTTTTGGCAGGTTGATATTCACCCATCATCTTATTCATGGTAGCGAGCCAGAATAAAGCAAGCGGAAAATGCTGATCTTTATCGTCCCTGACAGTTTGATTATAATAGAATGCCGCAGCATAGTAATCATTAAATAAACGTGCAGATTCAGCCGTTTTATATTTCACTTCCACATCTGCAATTTCAAACTCCAGCGCCTTTTGGTAATATATTTTGGATGAATAGTAATCACCCTCCAGAAAAGCTTTTTCACCGGCATTTACATACGCTTTGTATGTCTGTGAATATGCTTTGAAGTAGCTTAGGAATACTAAAAGAAAAAGGACTATTCGGAATTTCAAGTTTATTGCTTGATTGAAATTAGAAAGGGTGAACTGTAAAATCCGTTTTGTCATTCAGGAGGAAACTTTTTAAATGCTTAGATAAATTTTCAATTGTTAGAATAGATAGTTAAAATTACCCAGGCTCTTAGTTTAAATTGTTGAAGCTCATAAAAGTTTTCCTTCTGAATGACAACTTGAGTCTTAAATTTCTAAATTCTAAATTGTAACTTCCAATTTCCAACATCCAACTTCTAAATCTAATACACCGGACACGGAGGATGCACCACCAATGGTTTTACTTTTTTAATAATATATGTTAATGAAATTTCATAGGCACCCTTACTGTCGCTTGCACGATTTAAATCTGAAGTATTAATATCATAGCTGAACCCGACATTAAGCTCATTGAAATCAAGCCCGATGGAAGGGTAAACAGCATCTTTTGGGCGCAACCACAAACCTCCGTAAAGCGCAATATATTTTCCGGGTTTTTTATTGAGGATAAATTTCAGATTTCCTCCTGCATCCAGTTCTTTATACTTAAATTGATTCTGGTATAATAAAGCCGGAAGCACAAATAAGTTTTCGGTGACCGCTATGGAACAATTTACATTAATTGCGACCTTCGGGTTCAGTTTTGAGGTTGCATCGCTCATAAAGCTGAGCTTTGGCTTGTTAATATGAAAGAGGCTTGCACCGACACTGAGGTTGAACTTTTTATTGATTCTGAACAACCAATTGACCCCGGCAGACAAATCAAAATAGATAAAGTTATTATCGGAAAATGTTTCGTAATTCGATGAACCCGGAATAAACGCATCACCATCATACTGGCTGTCAAAAGTGAGGTTTGCATAATTAATGCTTTGCTGCACAAATCCTAATTGAATTCCTGCTGAAAGAACATGAACGGAATCCTTGCCGATATTTTTAATCAAAGAAGTGGATAATGCGCCTTCGAGAATTCCAAATTCAGAATCGCCTGCTTTATCATTATTAAAAACAATTCCTGCTCCGATAAGGTTGTTTTCTGAGTGAGGAAAAGGAGTAGTCATGTCAAAGGACCCTGAAAATGTTTTATAAGGGACTGTAACCGATTTCCATTGGTTGCGATGGATACCCGTAAAACGATAGTCACCATCAAAGAAACCTGTGTTGGCAGGATTGAGATTTAGAGGTGAGCGATTGAATTGTGAGAAATGAATGTCTTGTGCGTAACAACTCACAATAGACAATAGACAGTAGACAACAGACAAAGTAAAAAGCAATAGCAAGCAACGAAAATTAAATTTCGATTGCTGAATTTTTGCTGCAGATACAAATATTTTCTTCATCACTTAGTCATTTCATCATTTAATTATCGTAACGTTTCCTTTCTTAAAAAACTTCTCGTTATTGAAACATGTTGCGTCCAGGTAATAATCATATACACCGGGCTGCGCAGGTTTACCCTTATAGGTGCCATCCCAGCCAGCTCCGGGAACAGTTGTTTCAAAAACCTTTTCACCCCACCGGTCATAAACCCGGAAAAGCAATTCTCTTATGGTGTTTCCTCTTACATATAATATGTCATTCCTCCCGTCATTATTAGGTGTGAATGCATTCGGAATAAAAATTTCCGGCTCAGCGCAAAACACTTTCCTAACCACTATCCTTACCGAGTCGCGGTTATCGCAACCGAGGCTGTCGCTGATTGTTTCATAGTATATGTACACAGCCTCATCAGTTAAAGTCGCTAACGGATTTGAAATACTTGTGTTTGTTAAAAAATTCGGTGGAGTCCATGTGTAAATAGTATTGCTGTAAATGGTAGATGTTATTTGCACCGTTTGACCTTCGTAAATCGAATCGTCACTCACAGTTGCATCAAGAGGTGGAATGTAATCTGAATAATTTACTATGACACTGTCGATTTTTGTACAGCCGTGACCATCTGTTACTATCACTGTATAAGTACCGGGGCAAAGGCTGGTAGCGGTTTTTGTTTGCTGACTATCAGGATCACTCCAGGTATAAGTATAACCAGGTATTCCTCCTGAAGGAGTTGCACTTACAGTTCCAATACATTTGCCCTTACAATAAGCATCTGTGCTTGTTAAGGCTGATGCAAGCACAGGAGGATTATATATTGAAATTGATTTGGTTGCCGTGCAGGAGTTAGCATCTGTAAGGGTAACGGTATATGTACCCGAACAAAGATTCACTGCTGTCGGACCGGTCTGATTATTGGGGTCGCTCCATTGGTAAGTGTACTGGGGAGTGCCAGCGTCACCAACTGCAGTAATGGAAGCATTGCAATCGTCATGACAACTTACCGGCTGAATAGAATAAGATTTCAAATAGGGAAGCGAATCAAGTGTAACAATTTTGGTAATTGTATCTCTGCACCCCCTATCAGATTTAGCGATAAAAATTACATTATAATTTCCCGGTCCGGGAAAATTATGCGATGGATTACTGACCGCAGATGTCCCACCTCCTCCGAATACCCAGTTCCATACGTTAGTCGTTCCTCCACCACTGTCAATTACTATACTGTTGAAATTAATATAGTAAGTGCAAAGGGAATCGGTAGAAGAAAAATCGACAGCGTATGGCGGGTAAATATGTAGCGTATCAACAATTGTATCTGCGCAGGATGGATTGAAAGAAGAATGTGCAATTAATGTAACAATATAAGTTCCTGTGTCAGGATACTGATAAGATGGATTTGTCAGGTGAGAAGTATCTCCAAGTGTTGTGGGATCGCCAAAATACCAATCATAAGAAGAAGCTCCGATACTGAGGTTATGAAAAAAGGCAGTAGAATCCTGGCAAAAAATGAGCGGATTTTGTAATGCTGCCACAACCAGCGAAGGGCAGGGCACCACATTCACCTGGAAATCTCTTCGTGTTTTTCCAATTAGGACATTGTTGCGGAACTCATTTACACAAACACCATAAACAAACTGTCCGACTGTATTCGGAGTACATGCAAGTAACCCCGTTTGCGAATTTATTGTCAGCGGCACACCGCCTAATAAATTGCTTAAAGAAAAAGGCGCCTGCCAGAAAACATTTCCATAAGGCGGATTAAAAGGAGGATGAGGTGCCGGGCCGCATGTCCATGCACCGTTCCCACATCCCGGATCCGGAAGGTTAGGCGGACAACTATTATTAGTTGCTCCTTCACCGCCAACGTAAGGCACACATAATTCATACACCAATGAATCACCATCAGCATCTGTAGCTGAATTATCCCATATAAAAGGAAGTCCGAGACAGATAAAAGTGGGGGGCAGATTTTTAAATACAGGATTGCTGTTTGCAGCATTTGCTATAGCGTCAGGTGTACGGGCATAAATCGTGATTCCTGCATCAAGCGGATTTATTATATTTAATATAGTCTGGTTACGGCAACAGCGCTGGTAAGCAATCTGGTATCCGCCCTGGATGGGAGGAAGTGTTATTGTGTCCCGGTAAATACCTTTTTCATAACATACATCTATTGGAGGTATAAAACAAGGAGCGGTAATTGTAGGAGGAATAGTATCATCATTTAGCAAAAACACACAACGCTCCATAAACAAATTATTATTTACATCGAATACACCGATTGATGCAGGGTTATCAAATTGAGGAACACCATTATAGCAATCTCTGTAAACCCTCAGTTCGATTGCATAGCGGTTACTGCCAAGGTAATGGTAATACATTTCGCCACCAACAATGTGTGTTGCATGGCTGCTGTAATAAAAACAGGTGAGCGAAAAAATAAAAATTATCTTTTTGTAAAAATTCTCCATTAAGAAAATAATGTTATGGTGCTTACGGTTTTAATATCAGATAATGAAAATGATTTAAGAGTTTAAAATTAGTCAAATATTCTGATGTTATTTATGATGTAATCAAAATCAGGCAAACATATTACTTAATATTTACAGTCAGTAATTTCGTATCTTCAAGAAATGCTTCCAGCTTATCGCCTTTATTTACCCTGCTTACACCGGCAGGAGTGCCGGTGAAAATTAAATCTCCATTCTTAAGTGTGATAAATTCTGAGATGTAAGAAATTATTTTTTCAAAGGAAAAAATCATATGGCTGCTGTTTCCTTTTTGCTTTAATTCTCCATTAATGTTCAGATGGAAATTAATATTTTTTAATGATTCCATTTCTTTCACGGGAATAAATTGACCCACCGGCCCGGAACCGTCAAATCCTTTGGCTAATTCCCAGGGCAATCCCTTTGATTTTAATTGCTGCTGCATATCGCGTGCAGTAAAGTCTATGCCCACAGTTATTTCATCAAAATATTTGTAAGCGAAGCGTTCGGCAATATTTTTTCCGTTTTTATTTACTTTAAGCACTAATTCCACTTCATGATGAATTTCATTGGAAAACTTTGGAATGAAAAAGGGCAACCGCCCTTGCAGCAAAGCAGTATCGGGTTTCATAAAAATTACAGGAGTTTCATTGGCTGCGTTATTAAGCTCTTTGATGTGCTCCGTGTAATTGCGGCCAACGCAGATAATTTTCATGATATTAGTATAGTTGAATTGTCAAATTGTTTCTGCCGAACGGGGATGGTGTATTGCGGACTTTCATTTTCAATTTTATTCATTCTTAAAATTCAGTTGTGAAAAAGATTTCTTTCCCTTTACAAAATAATTTACAACAATGCTGTGTTGATAAATGTTTGTATAATTATGATTTTTAATGGTCTGCTGAATCTCTTTGCGCAAGCGTTTTCTTTCTGAATAATGCATGTAAAAATAAACATGTGCTTTGATTACAGCAAGGCAATCCTTCACCCCGCCTTCAAAAAGAAATTTAATTCCTGCAATTCCATCAAGAATTAAACGGATTATTAAAACGAAGAAAAGGGTAGAGGAAGGAAGATTTTTATGAATCATCATCAAGTTGTTTCGAAAATTAAAATAGGTTTTCCGGGGATTATTTTTCGGTAACGTTCCTCCACCAACATGATATACTACTGATTGAGGCACGCAATAAATTTTATAATTTTTATGCTGCATTCTCCAGCACAGATCAATTTCTTCCATGTGCGCAAAAAATGTTGCATCAAAACCATTCATCTCATGAAATACTTTTGAACGGATAAACATGCATGCGCCCGTAGCCCAGAAAATTTCTGTAGGATTGTTGAATTGCCCGGTATCCTTTTCAAGAGTGGTAAACATGCGACCCCTGCAAAACGGGTAACCGTACTTATCAATAAATCCACCGGCAGCGCCTGCATGCTCAAAAAGTTCCTTTTCGAGACACGATCTTATTTTCGGCTGGCAGCAGACAATTTCGGGATTATTATCCATCAGTTCTATTACCGGTTCTATCCATCGGGCCGTTACTTCCACATCCGAATTCAGCAGAATAAAATATTCAGCACTCACTTCTTTTAATGCTTTGTTATATCCCCCCGCAAATCCATAATTTTCAGAAAAAGAAATGATGCGGAGTTGAGGAAAATTTTCTTTAAGAAATTTAATGCTGTCATCAGTTGAAGCATTATCAGCAATAATCACATGGGCACAATGTTGCGAATGTTCAACTACATTTTTCAAAAATTTTTTCAAAAGCTCTTTACCGTTCCAGTTAAGAATTACAATGGCGGTTTTCATACAAGGCTTTTGAAGCTGATCCGTGTTTGGAAATTAATAATTGATGATTGAAAATTTGTAATTGGTATTTGGCCTTTCTTTTTGGCTTTAAAATATTTTTCAAATAAAGCACAAAAAAAATAAAGCCGGAACAAAGTTTAGTGTGTGTCCCGATTGAACTATTAAATGTTTTGACAGTTTCCTGGATGCTACCTCTCACATCCGCCTCCTTATCGCGGGTTGGTGAAATTTTGATTTGATCTGTTTCCAAAATTATCCATGTTAGGCTCTTGGTCCAAATCCCGTGTTTGCGTATCGCGCTTACGCAACTTTAGCTCCCATTGATTGTCATGCACTTCACCGGAAGCATCAGAGTGCAACAGTATAAAATCATTGCTTACAAGATCGGGATTGTAATAAACAAATTTCCTGTTTGACTGGTTTGCAATGGTGTAATAATGCCATAGTTCATAAGGATATGCGCTGGATTCACGATATTCTTTCTGGATTGTGTTCGGAGGACCATATTGCAGGTAAACTCTTCCGCGATCGGTTTCATATCCGCGTTTGTTCAGCGAACTGTATTCAGCGTTTACTTTTTTAACCTGTTCATTATAGGTAAGCCATCCCTGCGCCGGGTTATCAGGCTCACGCTTAGCCCAAAAATCGAAAAGAAAATTCTGCATCATCCTCACATCGGCAATCTTAACCTGGGTATCTTCAAACGTTGTTTCATTGGCGTTGGAAATGGGGCGTAATGATTTGATGTAATCAGCGAGCGTATCTTTGTTGGTGTATGAAGAAGTAAAGGTTAATCCTGTTTCGCCCGCACCCGAAAGTGAAAAAGCGGACCCTTTCTTACTTCGCTGAAACGAAACATCTTTAAAGGCAAGAAGCTCATTTTTTTTATTCCTTATTTCAACAACAAGAGTATAATTTCCAGAAATGAGGTCTTCAATAGAAAATTCAGTCAACAATACATTCAGATTTTGGGGTTCTTCCTTTTTAAACCCATGAAATTTTTCAATCACCCGTTTTGTTTCGAGCGATTGAATAAAATAATTGATCAGGACAGGTTCGTCAGATACTTTTTTAACATTATAAATTTCTGCATAAAACTTTAATGTATTCATATCATCCGGATAAAAATTATTTACATAAGGAATTATTTCATAACCGTTCTTGGTAAGCATGGATTCACCTTCTGATTTCTTATAAGAATCCACTAATTCCACGTCAGAAACGCTTGCTATGTTGGGATAATATTCAATATTTATTTCCTGTTTGCTCGAAAAAGGTTTGGTGCCGGCATTCTTATCTGCAATCGAAATTTCCATCAAGTATTTTCCATTATTTAACGGAATGCGCTGCTGATCAATAAAATTAAAAGCGAACGTTACGGTATCGTCCACTTCGGGACTCAGCAAATTATATTTATCATAATGTTTTGTTTCGCCATTGAGATTAAAAGAAAGCGAGATTTCAATTTTTCCCTGGTATTTTCCATTCCCAAGTTTTGAATATTTTACGCTGGACCCTGCAACAGAAAGATAGGTTTCAATGTAAGGGCCCTTTTCTGAATTATAAAAAGTTTTATAGGCCATTAAGGCTTTAAGATTTTTCCCCTGTGCGGATGAAACAATCATCAGCAGCAACAGAATTCCTGAGAACGTGAGCTTTTTCATGACTTTAAATTTTATGCTAAGTTATAAAAAATTTTTATGTGTGCAGTCATAAAAAAGTCACATTTACATGTGGAGAAAAGAACTGTCCACCGTTTAAATCCAGCAGGAATGAAATAATAAACTCCAAACACTTTTGCGGAGAAAGAGGGATTCGAACCCCCGGAGGCTTTAACACCTCAACAGTTTTCAAGACTGCCGCAATCGACCGCTCTGCCATTTCTCCGGGGGCGAAAATACAATTATTTTTTTTCCTGCATTGTGTATCCCCCCGAAAAATATATTAAAAAATGAAGGAATTGGAATAAGCAAAAAAACGGGTCTGTGTCAGTTGCAATAAATAGGGTCTGCTGATTAACCTCACGAGCTACAAAGCAAGCTGTTTTTGAAGATATTTGCACCAACTAAGTGCAAAGAAAAATGGCAAAAGCATTAAAAAACCGTGCATCAAAACAAAGATA
>JBDSOU010000203.1:0-21112 GCA_039914625.1 Bacteroidia bacterium
GAAACAGAAAGCATTTTTGTGCGCGATGCTGAAGTCATCCGCCATCACATGTACGAAAAGGAAAAGTTTATTCAAATCCTGCGCAAAAGAAAAATCCCTGAAAACATCATTGATGCTTCCACGGCTGTCCTCGGTGAAACGTTCATTTACAGGCAGCTTGAAACAGCCGTTGAGAATTTCGGCAAAACCATTCCTGCTGAAGGCGAAGAGCACACGCACCTGCTGCTGGTGCTTTGGAGCGCTGATGTATATCATGAAATTAATTTTTCTTACGACACCAATATATCGGAACGGGTCATTTTCCCGGTTACTTCCGCTGAAAGCAATGGAATAGAGGATGCACGCTTCGTCCGCTTTACGGATGATGATGGCACTGTTATTTTTTATGCCACTTACACCGCTTATAACGGACGCGAGATTTCACCGAAGATACTGGAGACAAAAGATTTTTATCATTTCACATTTAAGCCGTTATATGGGGCGGGTGCACTCAATAAAAACCTTGCGCTCTTTCCGCGAAAGATTAACGGCAAGTATGTGATGCTTTCGCGTGTGGACGGCTTCAGCAATTATATCATGTTTTCTGATGAGCTGAACATCTGGGAAAAACCCATTCCAATACAGGAGCCTAAATTTTCATGGGAATTTGTACAGATCGGTAACTGCGGCTCGCCCCTCGAAACAGAGCATGGCTGGCTGGTAATCACTCATGGCGTAGGTCCTGTACGGAAATATTCTCTTGGCGCAACGCTTCTTGACCTGAATGATCCCACGCGCGTAATCGGGCGGCTGAGCGAACCGCTGCTTTCGCCTAATGAAGAGGAGCGGGAAGGGTATGTGCCAAACGTGCTTTATACCTGCGGAAGCATTCTCCACAACGGTTCCCTTGTGCTTCCTTACGGAGAATCGGATTCCAGGACCGGTTTTGTTACAGTTGATCTGAAAGAATTACTGGATAAGATCAGGAATGGGAATTAATGCTCTCTCCTTTGGAGAGAAAAGATTGAGGTATTATTTCAAAATTAGTTCACCCGCTGTATCTCCATCTTTCAATTCACCGCTATCTGTAATGCTGCGTGTGGTATAATGCGAAATGAAAAGTGCGAGGGTGCTCTCCGCGCCCTGGTTTTTGTTGATGCCATAATCCTCCAGCCCGTCACATCCTCCCTGCGAATGGGAATCATACAACGAAATGCCGAGATCGTTTTCGGAAAAGAACCAGCGGTAGCAGCGCATCATGCATTCACGGTAATGCACCTTGCCCGTATGTTGAAACGCGCTTTTGAATAACAGCACCATGGACATGGCGTCTATAGCCTGCTGCGGGTAAACAGCTTTGCTGCTGTTTTTATAATACCAGCCGGAACTTCCGACCAGCGAAAGGTATCCTTTGCTCATCATAATGCGCTCAAGAAAGTCAGTACTTTCACATGCGACTGTAGCCGCTTCTTCATCGCCTGTAACTGAATAGGCATGAAATAATGCGAGCGGCAGTATTCCGTTATCATACGTGAGTGTATCAGCAAACCAGTTCCAAGATCCGTTGTTATGGCGGTTGTATTGTTCAATCATGTTGCGCGAAAGCGAATGGAGAATCTTATGTGCTTCGCTGTGAAACGGATATTTTTCGAGGAAATGCTGCAGCCCGATGATGGTATCAGCCATGCCGCGGATGTGCTTTAAGTTGGCGGCATGATGCAGGGCGCGGATAAATATTTCTTCAGCCGGCTGCTGCAAGGAAGGAAATGACCCGGAAGAGATTAACATGCCGAGAGCCCACATAGTGCGCCCGTAAGCATCTTCTGAACATTCGTCATCAAGAAACCTGCGGTCGAAAGAAAGGAAATTATGAAACCATCCTTCGCGCTGCTGCATGAACTGGATAAAAGATAAATACACATCAGCGAGACCGGCAGTCTGGCTTTCATAACCCTGCTGCGCGGCAAGAGTCATTGCCATCAGCGCGCGCGAGTTATCATCAAGGCAGTAGCCCTCATGATAATTCGGCAAACCGAATACGGCATGTTGATAGATGCCCAGTGTATCTGTGAGCTTAATAATATGCTTAAGCCCAGGTTCGATAAATGCTGATGCTGGCGCGGAAACCAGATTTTTTTCAAGAATGATTTCTATAAGCTTTTTATAACGCCTGCCCGCATTTTTCCAGCGCAGGTGATGTGCATAGCTAAGAGCGTTTGTGCGCAGCAGCCCTGCAGTTACAGGGTCACCGAGAAGCGTGATGAGCATTTCGGAAAGCTGATCGTGATTCCTGAAATTAAAAAGCCAGCCGCGGTTATCAGCAAGCAGCTCCTGTGCATGCCAGTAAGGAGTGGAAAGGACTGCCGCCCCTGCCCCGATAGCATACGAAAGCGTGCCACTTGTTATCTGCTCCTCGTTGTTGTAAGGAGTAATATATACGTCAACAGAATGGAGCAACTCAAATAAATTTTCTTCTGTCATAAATCCTTTTCGAAACTGGACATGATCAGAAACACCAAGCTCTTCAGCGAGCTGAATGAGAGATTCACGATAAGAATCGCCTTCTGCACGCAACACATTGGGGTGGGTATTCCCCTGAACAAGGTAAACTACCGATGGATATTTATCTGCCACTTTGGGCAATGCGCGGATCACGGTTTCAATGCCTTTATTCCGCCCAAGCAAACCGAAAGTCATAAGCAGCGTTTTTCCAGTAAGATCAAAAGACTTCAATACAGCTTCTTTATTGACAGGAATTTTTTGCGGAACTCCATGCTCAATGATCGAAATTTTATCAGCAGCAATCTCATAAATGTCACGCAGAAACTGGCGGGCTTTATTGGTCATCACCACAATTTTCTCTCCTTTAGCAGCCAGCGCCTGTATGATTGACTTTTGCAGAACAGAAGGCTTTTTAAGAATGGTATGAGCTGTTACAATAAACGGAACTTTTAACCTGCTGACGAGTGAAAGAATATACATCCCGGAGTCGCCACCGAAAATCCCATATTCATGCTGAATAATGCAAATGTCGAAATCATTTGAATTAATAAACCCGGCTGCCTTTGTATAATCTTCAGGCACATCCTGCCGGATACGAAAACTAACTTCCGCGGGATATTCAAGATCATCACCTTTTTGGACAGCAATGACACTTATTTTGGTGTTTGAACTGTTATTATCGGGAAGATGAACCTTAATGGAGTTCAGAAGATTCTCGGTAAACGTGGCAATACCACACTCTTCAGGCCTGTATGTACTAATAAAAGCGATTTTCATATTTTGGAAAGGTAATAATTTTATACGGTAAATGGAATTACCTCCTGCACAAATTAAAAAAATGTGCCACTTTATAAAAGTGAATAACTGATACAGATTAATTTTTCAAGCTGTTATTTCAGTTGCAGATACATCCTATCCATGTATTCACGCAGATGTTTTAATGGTTTCGCTGCATTAATTTGTTATACCATTACATCAAATTAGTCCAAACCTAAAAACGGTATAATGCCGACAGAGTAGCTGTTTAGTCCAATCTCATTGGACTATTACAGATACCGTATCGGTATTAAAATGTAATTTTGCTTCATTTCCGACAGAGTTTCAAGAATGATAACTAAACTTCCCAATGAGCAACAATGACATCATGAAAAAACTTCGCGTGGCATTACATCTGCGCGATGAAGATATTATCCATATTCTGAAATTGGTTGATTTTAATATTACAAAAACCGAGCTAAGCGCATTCTTCAGAAGCGAGGATCATCCTAACTTTAAGCCCTGCGGTGACCAGGTGCTTCGTAATTTTTTAAACGGTTTGGTAATTTATAAAAGAGGCGTAAAAGAAAAATAGCTTCTTTTTTGTTCCACCTTATTCTTCAGTAAGTATTTCCGCACCGCTACCGAACTCAAACTGCATTTCATTCAGCTTACGGTAAAGCCCGTTGTGGCTCATTAACTCTGCATGAGTGCCGCTTTCACTTACTATTCCGTGGTCAATCAATATTATCTTATCTGCATTGCGAATGGTAGAAAGCCTGTGGGCGATGACAAAAGAAGTGCGTCCTTTCATCAGGTTATCCAGCGCTTCCTGCACTAACTGTTCGCTTTCGCTGTCGAGCGAAGAAGTGGCTTCATCCAAAATCAAAATAGCAGGGTCTTTTAAAATAGCACGGGCAATGGCAATGCGCTGCCGCTGACCACCGCTCAGCTTGATGCCGCGTTCACCCACGATGGTTTCATACTTTTCCGGGAAACGTTCCACGAACTCATGCGCATTTGCCTTTTTTGAAGCAGTACTAATTTCTTCGTCAGTGGCGTCCGGTTTTCCGTAAGCAATATTTTCCTTAATGCTTCCGCCAAATAAAATTACATCCTGTGGTACCAGCGCCATCTGCGCCCGCAATTGTGAAAGAGGGAATTCGCCTGCATTGCGTTCATCAAAAAACAACATGCCGCTGTCCAGCTCATAAAATTTCAGCAGCAGCCAGGCGATGGTGCTTTTGCCTGCTCCGCTCGGTCCTACAATAGCAATCTGCTCACCGTTATTAGCCGTGAGCGACACATCTTTTAAAACAGGAACGTCTTTGCGGCCGGGATAGCTGAATGCCACGTGATCAAAACGGACGCATCCTTTCAGCCTGTATTCCGGTGTAACAATGGCAGGTTTTAATTCAACAGCTTCGCCTTCGCTGCGAAGAATTTCACGGATGCTTTGTGTAGCTCCCAATATTTTTTGCATCTGGCTGAACATATCCGCGAAGCCCGCAAAGGTACCGCCAACAAACATTGAGAAAATAACAAACATGGTTAAGGAACCGATCGTTAGTTCTCCTTGTTGAATCATGCCAGCCCCGAACCACATCACAAATGCTATAGTTCCGAATACACTGAAAATCATAAACGAAACAAATGCACCGCGGTACCTTGCATTGGAAATTGCCGTATTCACCACGGCATAAATGCTTTTCACATAACGGCTGATTTCATAAAACTCGCTCGTAAATGCTTTCACAATCGAAATACCCTGGAACGTCTCCTGCACGATTGTGCCGCTGTCGGCAAGCTGATCCTGGGCTGTGCGCGCCATTTTACGGATGCGCAGGCCGAATACCACTGCCAGTATCGCAATAACAGGAACCACGCTCAGCATAACAAGCGCCAGCTTGGTGCTGATCCAGAAAATAAATCCCAGCCCGATCACCAATGTAAAAATACCGCGCAGAAACTCAGCCAGTGTAAACGAAACAGCATCCTGAATCTGAGACAGATCGGAGGAAATGCGGTTGCTCAGTTCCCCTACCCTTTTCTCTGTAAAGAAGCTCATGGGCATGCTCAATAGTTTACTATAAACATCTTTGCGCATATCAGCAAGGCTTTTTTCGCCTACTTCAGTCAGCAGATATACACGCATAAAAGAGAAAAAGGTCTGCACGGTGAGCTGCAGGAAAATGAGCAACAGCGTAATGTTTAAGCTCCAGTGTATATCCTTTAACCCGAAACCGGGCATCCCTCCCATATTGGCTGCTACACCGGGCAGCGCTGTCCCCGCTGAAGCGGCATCAATCATTTTACCGAGAAAGAAAGGGAATAAACTTGTGGTAAAAGCAGAAATGGCAATGAACACCAGGCTCAGTATAAATTTACCCCTGTACGGTTTTAAATATGTGAAAAGAATAAGCGCCTGCTGTAAGCTCTCCTTCGATATTTTTACTTTCGGTGATTCTACTTTTCGCTTTCCGTTGCTGCTGTAATTGCTTCTTCCGCCTGACATTTTAAATTTTTTTAAGGATACAAAATTAACTTTTTAAAGTAGCAGAAAGATTACGTTGAAAATAGTAAAAATAGATATAGGTTATTAATTCAACCAGGAACAAATTAATCCTGAGAATATTTGTCTGTGTCATTCAATGCTTCATTAATGCATCCTATTGTTTAACTACAAAATTTTTAATTATTGCAAATTAGTTTCTTAGCTTCTTAAACCTGTAATTTTGGCACTCATTTGCCGGTGGCACAATCATTGAAAGCGTTTTAAATTCAACCGAAATCAAAAACACAAAATAAATAATATGAGCAACGGAAAAATCAATGTCCACACAGAGAACATTTTCCCTATTATTAAAAAATTTCTTTATTCAGACCATGAAATCTTCCTACGCGAGCTGGTATCGAATGCAGTTGATGCAACACAAAAGCTGAAAACGCTTACCACAAGCGGTGAAAACAAATCTGAACAGGGAGATTTGACAATTGAAGTGAACGTTGATAAAGATGCCAGAACAATTACCATCAGCGATCACGGAGTGGGCATGACACAGGAAGAAGTTGAAAAATATATTAACCAGATTGCGTTCAGCGGTGCTGAAGAGTTTGTAAATAAATACAAAGAAGAAAGCACAGCTAATCCGCTTATCGGTCATTTCGGGCTGGGTTTTTATTCTTCTTTCATGGTGTCTGATAAAGTGGAGCTGGTTACAAAATCTTTTAAAGAAAATGGTTCAGCAGTTAAATGGGAATGTGATGGCAGCCCTGAGTACATTATCACGGAAGCTGATAAAAAAGAACGCGGCACGGATGTCACCTTGCATGTAAATGAGGAATCACAGGAATTTCTTGAAATTCCCCGAATAGAAACATTGCTCAATAAATATTGCAAGTTTCTTCCCGTTTCTATCCGGTTCAATGGTAAAACTATTAACAATACTGAGCCGGCATGGACCAAGAAACCTGTTGATTTAACGGATGCTGATTACAAAAGCTTTTACAAAGAACTGTACCCTTTTTCTGAAGAACCTTTGTTTCATATTCATCTCAATGTGGATTATCCTTTCCATCTCACGGGCATTTTGTATTTCCCGAAAATGAAAAAGCAGCTCGATATTCAGAAAAACAAAATCCAGCTTTATAGTAACCAGGTTTTTGTTACCGATTCGGTAGAAGGAATTGTTCCCGAGTTTTTGATGCTCATGCATGGTGTTATTGATTCACCTGATATACCGCTGAATGTTTCCAGGAGCTATTTACAAAGCGATGCAAGTGTAAAAAAAATCAGCAATCACATTACTAAAAAAGTTGCCGACAAGCTTTCGGATTTATTTAAAAATAACCGTACTGATTTTGAAAATAAATGGGACGACATAGGCATGTTCATCAAATACGGAATTCTTACGGATGAAAAATTTTACGACCGGGCAAAAAGTTTTTTCCTGTTTAAGAATACCGATGGAAAATATTTCACTATTGATGAATACAAAGTGCTTATAGAATTAAACCAAACAGATAAAAACAAAAAAACGGTATATATATATGCGAGCAATCCTGTTGAACAACATGCTTTCATTGCTGCTGCCAGGGATCGGGGTTACGATGTGCTGCTAATGGAAGGTCCTATAGATACTCATATTATAAATTATCTTGAACAGAAATTAGAAAATTCTATGTTCGTACGCACTGATGCTTCTACTACTGATAAACTGGTTGAAAAAGAAAACGTACTTTCTTCAGGGTTAAATGATGAACAGAAAAAACTGATTGAACCTGTGCTTGAAAAGTTAGTGAATAAAGAACAATTTCATATTGAGTATGAAAACCTGCGTCCTGAAGATCAGCCTGTGCTGATCACGCGTCCTGAATTTATGCGAAGAATGAAAGACATGAGCGCTACAGGTGGAGGTTATGAATTTATGGGAACTATGCCCGAGCATTACAACCTTATAATAAATACCAACCATCCGCTTTTTATAAAAGTGCTTCTTCAACCCGATGTAACAGTACAGCAGCAGCTTCTGAAGCAGGTTGTTGATCTTGCCCTGCTTGCACAAAGTATGCTCAAAGGACAGGAACTCACTGATTTTATCAACAGGAGCATTGGAATGATTAAGTGACATCCTCTGTGTTAAATTATTACGGGAATATTATTTTTATAACTTTCCCTGGTTTTGTTGCATGAATAAAAAAACAAAAATATCAATCGATAAATTTTTAAACTTCCATACAGACAAACACAAGGATTTTTAGAATCGCTGGTAAAGAAATTAAACTGGGAAGTTAAAGTTCCGGACTACGCTCTAATAAACAGGCGCAGAAAAAAATTAAATATAAAATTAGTTAATTAATAGTTAAAGTAAGAATCCCTTCGTTTTAATACCTTGCTCTTACCCTAATTTTGCAGTGAATGCAAAAAAATAAAATCACTTTCATCATTGCACTAATGAGCAGTGCTTTGTTGGGAATTATTCTCCTGCAAATTTACTGGATCAGGCATGATTTTATTATTAAAGAACAACGTTTCGATCAGCAGGTAAGTGAAGCGATGAATGCTGTAGTGGACAAATTAGAAACAAGGCAGGCATTGGATTTTATCGGTAATAGTTTTTTTCGCTACGAAAATGATACGAATTTCTGGAAAGCATTGGATCAAAATATTATTCCGCCCGAACCACAGGAAGCGCCTGAGCCGCCTGAAATGCCTGAACCTCCGCAACCCGGAGATGCGGATGAACCGCCATTAGCAGAAAACTTCAGCCCTGTTCCTGATTCGTCCATTCAAAAAATCATGAGTGAGATGAGAAAAGGAATGAGAGGGCAAATCAGAAAAGACTCCCTGTCAAATAAGATTGAAATTTCTGATTCATCCATTTCGGGGAATAAATGGCACAGAGAAGAATTGGAAATTAAAACTGATTCTGCAAGGAACATGACGGAAATTAATCATTTAAAAATAGACCAGGAAATTGGAAAGAGTGAAAGAATTGGAATTCAAAATGAAATGATGCAGGCAGATGTAGAAAGGCAAAAAATAAGGATGGAACAGGAATATATACGGATGAAAGTCAAGGTGAATTCCAAAATGGAAAAGTTAAATGAAGTAATGAACCAGCTTGCAGTGGAGTTTGTAAAAAATAACGACAGTCCGATGAAAGGAATTCCACAGGAACAGGTGGATTCGTTACTGGCTCTTGAGCTGAGGAATAAAGGAATCATTACTTATTACAACTTCGGAGTGTATGACCAAAGAAAGGATGAAATAGTAATGGCAAAAGACACAACCAGAAAATCTTCACTGCTTTCAACAAATTATAAAACGGGGCTTTTTCCAAATGAAATTGTTTCGCGGGGAGAAAATCTTTTGCTGTATTTTCCATCGCGAACATCATTTGTTCTGACCAATATGATATGGATGCTATCAGGCTCGGTATTGTTCACACTTACTATTATTATTGTTTTTGCATATACCATCAGCATGTTATTGCAACAGAAAAAACTATCCGAAATCAAATCGGATTTTATAAATAACATGACGCATGAGTTTAAAACGCCTATTGCTACTATAGCGCTCGCAGTAGATGCTATCAACAATCCGAAGGTGCATGATGATAAGGAAAGAATGCAATATTATTCTAATATTATCCGTGAAGAAAACAAAAGAATGAATAAACAGGTGGAAAAAATCTTACAAACCGCTTTGTTTGAGAAAAAAGATTTCGAGATTAATAAAAAAGAAATTGACGTGCATCAGATTTTAGAAAAAGCTGTTGAGAATATAAAATTACAAATCGAAGCAAGACAGGGTTTTATTTCCTGCAACCTTGAAGCAATAAACCACATTATCCAGGCTGATGAAATACTTTTAACAACGGCAGTTGTAAATCTTTTAGATAACGCAAATAAATATTCTCCTGAAAAACCTGAAATAACTGTTGTGACAGAAAACCGCGAAAACGGAATTTTAATTTCAGTAGAAGACAAAGGAATGGGCATGAGTCGTGAAACGATGAACAGCATTTTCGAAAAATTTTATCGCCAGCAGACTGGAAATTTACATAATGTAAAGGGGTTTGGTTTGGGGTTAAGTCATGTGAAAACTATTATTAATGCGCATGGAGGAGAAATTAAAGTTTCAAGTGAGTTGAATAAAGGAAGCAAGTTTGAAGTATATTTACCATTAGCATAAAAAAGTTATTGAATTATGAGTTGTTGAATTATTGAGTAAGAAAAACAATAAAGCAATAACTTAATAGCATTATAATTGAAAAAAATGAAAGAAAAATCGCCAAAAATTTTATTAGCCGAAGATGATACAAATTTCGGTGCAGTGTTGCGGGACTATCTTACAATGAATGATTATGAGGTGAAACTTTGCAAAGACGGAAATGAAGCGTTACAGAGTTTTTTAAACAGCAATTTTGATATCTGCATACTCGATGTGATGATGCCCTTAAAAGATGGGTTTATGCTAGCCCGTGAGATTAAAGAAAAAAATCAAAATATTCCGATCATTTTTCTGACTGCAAAAACATTAAAAAACGATGTATTGGAAGGTTTTAAAATAGGTGCAGATGATTATATAACAAAACCTTTTGATTCTGAAATTCTACTCTACAAGATTAAGGCAATACTAAACAGGAATAAAGAAGGGGCTGGCAAAGAGAATCTTCCCAATGAATTTAAAATTGGTAAATATGATTTTAATTATAAACTGAGAACAGTTACAGGCGGAAAAGAGGAACACAAGCTTTCACCTAAAGAAGGCGAACTGCTTTTTTTACTTTGCGTAAAAATGAATGATCTGCTGAAAAGAGAGGAAGCACTGAAAAAAATATGGGGTGATGATAATTATTTTACTGCACGAAGCATGGATGTATTTATTGCCAAAATCAGGAAATATTTAAGCGGTGATCCGAATATTGAATTGATGAATTTACATGGAAGCGGATTCAGGTTAATGGTGAAATAAAATTCCGCCTGATCAGAACGTAAAGAATTATTTTTTAAAATTAATTTTTGCTATAAGCTCATTAAAAATATTTTTTGCAATAATAGGTTTCGCCTCCTGCAAAGTATGTACATCATCTTTGAAAACTTGTTGTGAAGCATCATCATAAGCATTTGAAAAATCTTTAAAATAAAATCCTGTTGAATCAGTTCGGACAATATTTATTTTTTTAAGAATATTATTTCTGAGAAGCAGGCAATGTTCCTGATCCTTTTTATGAGCCGCAGAAAATTCCTTTTCTTCTTTTGAAAGGTTTTTTTTGAAATAAACCATGGGTTGAAAAAAAGTAAAAAACTCACAGCCATATGCAGTGCAAATGGTTTTTGCTTTTTCCAGATTTGCAAAATAAATTTCGGAAATTTCATTTCTCCATCGGTCTGAACCATAGCCAACATTCCTTTTCAGCTTACTAATCTTGCCAAATTTTTCAGTAAAATATTTTCCGACAATCAAGCGGACCAGATTACTCTTATACACAAACAACGAAAGTGCAGGATAATTTTTCATGAGAAAAGGATTGTTTTCATAAACCAAAAAATTAAATGGATAACCCGGTCGGGGATCATATTTTAAAGGAGAAGTAATGTCGTTAGCACCATCATACAAAATAACAAGGTCAGGAGCGAGGTTACTAACTTCATTTACGATTGCAGCAAGTTCCATTGAAGAAACCGAGGAAACCACTCCGAAATTATAAACACGGACATTAGTGAAATTATTTTTTTGAAATTCCTGCTCCAGAAGTTTCGGAATAGATGGTTCACCCTCCCAAACCGCAGAACCTCCCATAAAAATTATTCTGAATTCATTTATGTCTTTCGGGATTTTCGGGTAGGATCCCCGGTAGCCTTGTTCATTGTACGTTTCATTTCCAAAACCGGTCATCGTATTTACTGCGCCTTTAAACATTATATAGGGAAATGGCTTGCGAGCATTTTCTACCGGGTAAAGTCTGTCAAAAGCGCCTGCACTCGGAAAAAAATACCTACTTGTAATTTCCAGAATAAGAAAACAGGAACAAATAATTATTAGTAAAAAAAATATCCTTCCTCCTTTTTGAAGAATCGAGGATGCAGAAATTTTATCTCTGAAGAAAAGAATGTAAAATCTGTTAATTAATTTATAAAATAAAAAGTATACAATAACAATTTGTACAGAAAAAATATACTTATGAATATTGTGATTGGTCAGTATACCATCACCATCTCCCCAAATTTTATCTGAAACATATTCACCAAAAGTGATGAGCAGCAAAACTGTTGTTGCCAACACAACAGTTTTATTTTTTAAAAAAAATAATTTCATGCGGGAAGATTTTCCTTTTCGATTTTTTCCCGGAAAAAATTCCAAAGCGGTTCATCAGGCGGACGACAAATCACATGTATATTTATTTTACTTACAGGATGAATGAACTCTACTTCACGCGCATGCAAATGAATGCCGCCATCTTTATTACTTCTGTCAGAACCGTATTTCAAATCTCCTTTTATTGGAGATCCGATATTTGATAACATTGCACGAATCTGGTGATGCCTTCCTGTGATCGGATTTATTTTTAACAAAAAATATTTTTCAGATTCTGCAATCAGTTCATATTCTAATTCTGAAAGCAACGCACCCTCTGCCGGCTTTGTATGAACAAAGCTTTTATTCTTGGCCTCATTTTTTTTTAGATAAACTGTAAGGTGATCTGCTGGTTTAGCTGGTTTATTCTTTACAACAGCCCAATAAGTTTTTTTTAATTTTTTCTCGCGAAATAATTCATTCAATCGTTCAAGAGCTTTACTTGTTCTTGCAAAAATGACAATGCCGCTAACCGGTCGATCTATACGGTGGACGGTTCCCAGAAAAACTTCTCCGGGTTTCTGATATTTTTCTTTGACGTATTTTTTTACCCGTTCACTCAGCGGTTCGTCACCAGTTTTATCACCCTGAACAATTTCACCCGGCTTTTTATTTACAATAATCAGGTGATTGTCTTCATACAAAACATCAATAAAAAGTTTAAAGTTTGAAGTTTGAAGTTTAAAATTATCCACAAGGTAAACTAAAGATTAAAAATTAAAACGGTGAATCGTGAATTGTAAATCGTACATCTAAAATCAATACTGTTCTTTCTCGTTCGGAAAATCCATCTTCTTAACATCCTGAATATATTTTTCAGTTGCAGTTTTCATCTGATCATACAGGTTAAGGTATCTTCTTAAAAAACGGGGAGAAAATTCTTTGTTAATTCCAAGCATATCATGCAGCACTAAAACTTGTCCATCAGTATTTCGACCGGCACCAATTCCGATGATTGGAATTTTAACTTTTTCAGAAACTTTTTTTGCAAGCTGCGCAGGAATTTTTTCAAGGACAATCGCAAAGCATCCGATGTTTTCAAGCAGCAAAGCGTCTTCCAATAAACGTTCTGCTTCATCTTTTTCCTTTGCCCGTACAACATAGGTTCCAAATTTGTAAATGGATTGCGGTGTCAATCCCAAGTGCCCCATTACAGGTACACCTGCGGACAAAATTCGTTCTACAGATTCTTTTACTTCGCGGCCTCCTTCAAGTTTTATAGAATGAGCACCTGATTCCTTCATGATACGGATGGACGTATTCAATGCTTCTTTTGAATTGCCCTGGTAAGAACCAAAAGGGAGATCCACTACAACTAAAGCCCTTGAAACAGCCCTGACCACGGATGAGGCATGATAGATCATCTGATCAAGCGTAATAGGCAATGTGGTTTCGTGCCCTGCCATAACGTTAGATGCTGAATCTCCAACAAGTATCACGTCAATACCTGCATCATCTATAATCCGCGCCATGCTGAAATCATAAGCAGTAAGCATTGAAATTTTTTCACCCTTCCGCTTCATTTCAAGCAGTGTGTGAGTGGTTATTTTTTTTACTTCAGTGTTGGTTGACATGGGATTAGTATGTGGTTAGCGGTCTGAGGTTTGCTGTTTATGATTTTATTTGGTTCATTGGCCTTTCAATGAATAAACCAAACATAATTGATGTTTTAGCAACCCGGCAGCTTTTGATCTTCAATTTCTCAGTTTTCTTCTTTAGGCAAAACAAATCCTTTATCGGTTGACTGTTTCGGTTTATTGTTATTTTTTATTTCCTGCTGATCGTTGCCCGGTTTTTCATTTTTAGAAAGTGTGGAAAGGGAATCTGACAGTGCTTTATTTTGCTTTCTTAAAAGTTCATTTTCTTCCTTTTCGGCTTTAACTGTTTTTGAGAGCGAAATAATCAGGTCTGAATTTTCATTGCCTGCAACCATTTCTTTATACTTCAATAATTCTTTATTTACTTTTAAGAGTGAATCGTAAGTTAAAGCAGATTTACTTATCGAAGCCTGCAGACTTTTTATTGAGCTTTCATAATTTTTCTTTTGATTTTCTGTCTCATCATCATCACTTTTCATTGCTTCAACAGTTTTGCGCAAATCTTCATTTTGTTCGGAAAGTTTATTAATCTGTGTTTTTAGTTTGATAATTGATTCGGTCAATTCAATAATGTCAGGACTTGTCTGTTCTTTTTGTACAGACGGATCCCGAAGTTCATCATTTAACGGTTGGGTTTCTCCGTTTTTACTTGCAGAAAATAAATAAAGGAAATCCATTCTGCCCTTTGATCCGGGGCCAATAACAATTCCCATCCTTCCTGATTTGTATGCAATTTCAGAAAAGGAAATAAGAAAATTATTGTTGAGATAAATATCGTAATTCCGTTCCGAGGTTCTTATTTCAACTAAATTGTATGAATTGATATCATTTATCAATTTTGAATTGGTCCATCCTGATGTTTTTGGATCACCCGTTAAATATTTATAAGTTCCCCCTGTAATTTGACGGACTCTGTACTGTTTAAATCTATTGATCTCAAAAATAAATCCTCCCTTTCCATCCGGCTGCGCCATAAAAATAATCCCGATAGAACCATCATCATTCACTGCTTTTTCAAGCTTGAGCGAGCCAACTAATCGGAATGTGCTAAGATTATTTTCATAACCTGCTATGATGGCAAAGGGCGAAAGAATTGTTTTACGGTTCAAAATATATTCCCCTTCCTGTACAATAAACAGGTTATCGGCATTAGCCAATGTAGTCCATAAATTGTTGGTACTGTCAAAATTTTCGCTGAGATTCAGCATGTCAAATTTTTCTTTAACAAGCTGGGCATCCGCCTTATAATTAAAAGCGAATACCAATATAAAAATAAAAGTAAGAAGCTGTCTTTTCTTCAAGAATTAATCTGTTATTTAACAATTCAAAATTAGGAAAAATTAAAACGTACTGATTTTGAAGATTTCCATTACTTTTGAACAATTAATTTTAATACGTAAAAGGTCATGCAACGTTACTACATCCAAATTTTGTGTTTAATCATTATTACCATTTTAAATTCTTGTGAAGCGGATTTTAATGTGACCGCTCCTTATAAAGAAACAACTGTAGTATATGGTCTTTTGGATGCAGCCGATTCTGTGCAATGGGTACGTATCAATAAAACTTTTTTGGGTGAAGGAGATGCTTATGTGATGGCTCAACAACCGGACTCTACTAATTTTCCTGACATTCTGGATGTAAAGTTGGAGGCGTATAATACAGCAGGTACGCTTATTCAAACCCTCATGCTGAAAAGGGATTCAAGCATTCAGCTGGAGCCGGGTATATTTGCTTCATCTCCGAATATTTTATACAGAACAAAACCGGGTGAGGTGATTAAACAAGAGAATAAATACAAGTTGGTTATTTATAACAGGGAATCAGGAAAAACAGTAACAGCCCTTACCAATGTAGTTGATGAAATGTTTATAAACTATCCTTACCAGGGAATTCAGTTTAATTGGTTTAATGAAGGTGAAGATCCCAATAAGTATGTTCAGATAAAATGGGCAACTGTTCCCGAAGGAGTAGTTTACCAATTAACCATACGATTCCATTATGACGAGAGTAACGTGACCAACCCATCAGATACTGTGCATAAATATATTGACTGGGTTTTTCCAGAAATAACTACCGGCAGCGGGCAATCACAAAATTTATCGCTTCAAATACAAGGGAACGATTTTTATAAATATATTTCTGATAATATAAAACCGGAAAATAATATAATAAGAAAAATCGGACATCTTGATTTTAACTTCACTGTGGGCGCAGAAGAATTTAATACTTACATTGTGGTAAACCAACCACCTACAGGTGCGAATCAAAATATACCTCAATTCACAAATATTGATGGAGGAATAGGAATTTTTTCGAGCAGGCTGAATCAATCAGTTAAGAATATTGATATGAACACAAATTGTGAAAATTTATTACGCAATTTAGGTCTGGGATTTTATTAATGCGATTTTAACTCTCAAGTTAAAGCTGTAGTTGAATTGTATTTTAAAGATTATACATCCAAAATTTTAAAATACTGTCTTTTTGTCATTATAGGAATTTAATTTTTCTTTTAAATCATTATAAAAATGTCATAATTGCTTTAAAATTTCATTGGCATATTCATTGACAACAGGAAAGAAAATAATTTTAAATAAAAACTAAAATAATTATAAAATGAGAAAAGTAATCGGAATTGACCTTGGAACTACCAATTCATGTGTAGCAGTTATGGAAGGCAACGAACCTGTTGTTATCCCTAACAGCGAAGGAAAGCGAACTACTCCTTCAATTGTAGCATTCCTTGATAATGGCGAACGCAAAGTCGGTGATCCTGCCAAACGGCAGTCCATCACCAATCCTAAAAAAACTGTTTATTCTATTAAGCGTTTTATGGGACATCTTATGAATGAAGTTAAGGAGGAAACAAGTCGGGTTCCTTATGAAGTGGTAGCGGGTGATAACAATACTGTGCGTGTGAAAATCGGTGACCGTAATTATACACCGCAGGAGATTTCAGCCATTGTTCTTCAGAAGATGAAAAAAACAGCTGAAGATTATCTTGGCAGTGAAGTTACTGAAGCTGTGATAACTGTTCCTGCATATTTTAACGATTCACAACGGCAGGCTACAAAAGAAGCCGGTGAAATTGCCGGTTTGAAAGTACTTCGAATTATAAACGAACCAACTGCTGCTGCTCTTGCTTATGGTCTTGACAAAAAACATAAAGATGAGAAAATTGCAGTATTTGATTTGGGCGGTGGAACCTTTGATGTTTCCATTCTTGAATTGGGAGATGGCGTATTCGAAGTGAAGTCAACCAATGGTGATACACATTTGGGAGGAGATGATTTTGATCATCGAATTATAGAATGGCTTGCTGATGAATTCAAAAAAGATGAAGGTCTTGATTTAAGAAAAGATCCGATGGCATTGCAGCGTTTGAAAGAAGCTGCTGAAAAAGCGAAAATTGAATTATCAAGTTCAACTGAAACAGAAATCAATCTGCCTTATATTATGCCTGTTGACGGGGTTCCAAAACACCTTGTAAAGAAACTTACCCGTGCAAAGTTTGAACAAATGTGTGATGATCTTATTCAACGCAGCCTGGAGCCGTGTAAGAAAGCTTTGAGTGATGCCGGATTAAAAGCGAGTGATATTGATGAAGTAATATTGGTTGGTGGTTCCACACGTATGCCGGTTATTCAACAACTGGTTGAGAAATTCTTTGGCAAAGCTCCTCACAAAGGTGTGAATCCTGATGAAGTGGTTGCAATAGGTGCCGGAATTCAGGGTGCAGTTTTGACAGGCGAAGTGAAAGATGTGTTATTGCTTGATGTTACTCCACTTTCTCTTGGTATTGAAACCCTGGGTGGTGTAATGACAAAGCTGATCGAATCAAACACCACTATTCCTTCTAAAAAATCAGAAACATTTTCAACTGCCTCTGACAGTCAGCCGTCTGTTGAAATTCATGTGTTGCAGGGCGAACGTCCGATGGCAAAAGACAACAGGACAATCGGGCGTTTCCATCTGGATGGAATTCCACCTGCTCCAAGAGGAGTGCCGCAAGTTGAAGTTACTTTTGATATTGACGCTAACGGAATTCTGCATGTAAGTGCTAAAGATAAGGGAACCGGCAAAGAGCAGAAAATACGTATCGAAGCTTCCTCGGGTTTGACAGATGCTGAAATCAAGAAGATGAAAGAAGAAGCAGAAAAGAATGCTGAAACTGATCGTAAAGCAAAAGAAGAAGTTGAAAAAGTCAATCAGGCCGATGCCATGATTTTCCAGACAGAAAAACAGTTGACTGAATACGGTGATAAAATTTCAGCAGATAAAAAGCAAAACATTCAGAAAGCATTGTCTGATCTGAAAGATGCTCACAAGGAAAAAAATGTTTCCGCAATTGAAACTGCATTGGCAACTTTGAATACCGCATGGCAGGCCGCTTCTGAAGAAATGTACAAGACTACACAAGATGCCGGACAACAACAGCCTAATGCTGATGCATCGGGTGCCCCGAATGAAGAGCCGAAAGCAGGCAATGATGGAAATGTAACCGATGTTGACTTTGAAGAAGTGAAGGAAGAGAAGAAGTAAGTAAAAGAGTTTTTTAAAAAAATCAAAGCCTTCAGTTTTTGCTGAAGGCTTTTTGATTTAAAGAGTTGCGTTTTTTTATTGGAACATTTCATTAAAACATGTCGGGAGGATTTCTACCCGACAGGACGATGAATTCATTATCTAAATTCATAAGCAACCCCTTTTTCTAATCCGCTCAGTTGTTGTAAAACTTTCGGAACGATGGGTTTTAAAAGTTCAAGTTCGTTTTTAAAAGCAACCAATACAACTACAATTAAATTATACTTTTTTAAATTTTGCTGATACTGCAAATTTTTATCTACTGTAACAAAAACTTCAAATCCTTCTTTTATTGCAGCTTCCATCAGGTCTCCGTTTGTCTTGCTTTCCCACCCCATTTCTCTTACTGTTTTAACAAAATGAGCTGAAAATTCTTTGCCGATATTTTTTGGAAGGCACTCGTCAATCAGCAGTTTCATTATTAAATGTTTTAGAACTGAGTACATTTTCTGCCAATTCCAAAAGGGCAATTGCCTGTTCTTTTCTCACGGAAGGAAATTCTTCTAAAAATGTTTCTACGGTGTGTCCGGTTTCCAAATAATCAAACAGGTTTTTAATAGGTACCCGGGTGCCATTGAACACAGGCATACCGCTCAAAACATCCGGTTTAATTGAAATAATCTGATTCATCTTTTTTTCTCAAAGATAAATATTTTATCGCAGTTGAAAATTAAATCAATTTTCCGTCAGGTACTTTTTTTCTCTTACCTGATTTTTTTTCATAAAATCAAAGCCTTCAGTTTTCGCTGAAGGCTTTTTCTTTTTGTTTTAATTTAGTTTTTTATCGAATCTATATGTTCACACCTGTCGGGATATTTTCTACCTGAGATGATGCGGGTAAGGGTTGATCTTTTATATTAGATACAATTCTGATTTAACTCTTAAAAACTTTCGTTTAGCTTTCGACTTAGACCGTTTGTTTTTTACTGTAACAGAAAAATCCTTTTCAACAAATTCAAGCGTAGTTCCGTCAGGAATTTTATCAAGTATAGAAGGATCGTTGACTATTTGTCTTAAAAAGTCAAATGTAAGTCCTATGTTGCGGTTAATGATTTCTTTGTGTGTCATTTTTTATTTTTTTTCAAAAAACGTTCTTTGTAAAATTCCCATCGGTCTTTAATATCCTGCTCAGCATAATTTAATGCATCCACTAAAGAAGTGATGGTGATTGTTTGTTTCTCCTTTTTGCCATTAAATAAAATATCGCGGTGAAAGAATCCATGAGCGCAATCATAACGAACAATGGGAGTCCATTTATTATTAAGATAACTTTCATACTGCACCACAAGATCAATTACTTTTCCTTTTTCCGTTTTTATTCGTATTCGCAACCGCTCAGATTCGTTATTATCTAAAAATTTTTGATAAGAAATTTCTTTCACGAAAATACCTTTTACACAAAGTTATTGAAATTGTTGCTTGCATGTAAAGATTATTTGGTTCTGTATGTGTAAAATCAAAAAGCCTTCAGTTTTCGCTGAAGGCTTTTTGTTTTAATGCCTGTCGGGAGAATTCCTGCCCGACAGGAGGTTGGGTTCAAAGAACTCCGTTGTGACAAGTATTTTTTTTGGGAATGCCGGGTTCTTCTAAATATTTTTCTAATCTGACTTAACTCATTCGCTCTTTAAGCTTTTCCGGATTTTGGCGGGTATCCCAAACAGTTAAAACATGAATCTCCTGGTCCGTTTCCTGGTAAAAAATATAATAATCCCTCACGATTTTGGCTCTTACGTTAGGGAACTCAGTCAACTTACCAATTTTCGGATGTTCAGCGATAAGTTTTATGGCGAGTTTAAAAAGCGTATTAAGTTTTATGCTATAAGCTTTAGACTTATTTCTGTTTATCCAATATTTCAAAATGCTTTAACGGTCTTCTTGTGCCCGTTTTGACCAAACTATTTTTTTAGCCATTGATCAATTTCATCATCAGCTTGTTTGTCTGAAAGTTTATTCCCTTTTGCTATATCCTGCTGCCCTTCTTTAATTGCTTCTTTTTGTGCCGGTGAAAGTTTTAATGGTTCTATATCTTCTGTTTCCATTTCCAATAGTCTGTAAACTTCTTCCAGAAGATAGGGATTATTTAATGCCTGAATTTTATTCAGGACACTGTTTTTTATTTGAAGATTAGTCATGGCTTTTTTGTTTCTGCAAAGTTATTAAAATATCAGGCGGGGAAAAAATCCATTTAAACGATTATACAGGATGTAGCATGAGTGATTATAAAATCAAAAAGCCTTCAGTTTTTGCTGAAGGCTTTTTGTTTTAATGTCTGCCGGGCGAATTTCTACCCGACAGGATGAGGGGTTCAGATAATTCTTTTTTATTTTATTTTGAAAAATTTATCTTTATCCATTTCCAAATCTTGTTAATAATTTTATTGAGCAATCCCCGGTCTATTTGTTCTCCCTGATGAATGGGAATAACAGTAGTGCGCCCATCAGGATGTTCAAAAAAAGCATGGCTTCCTTATTGACGTTTTAAAACAAAACCATGTTTGAGTATTATTTTAATCAGCTCGCGAGCTGTTAATAAAGGCAGTTTTGGCATGATGCCTTTATTAAACTTCTACTTGCTGAAGTCCTAAAAATTTGCTTCGCTGAATATATTTTTTCTTTACCTCCAGATAGAGTGAAATGGCTTCTTTAGTACGTTTCATTAATGCATCATAGCTTTTTGCCTGTGTATGACATCCCGGTAATTCAACAACTGACGAAATCAAATACCCATCAAGTCCTTGCTCAATTATAACATTATATTGTCTTTGCATTGTTAATAATTTTAATCTTTAAGTTTTTTCAAAGATAAAAATTTCTTTTAAGTCATGAAAAAA
>JBDSOU010000091.1:0-16203 GCA_039914625.1 Bacteroidia bacterium
ACAGTTTCTTAAGAATTTTATTTGGTTGTTATAATAATAAGGTGTACTTTCGGGATGGGAAAATGATTTGAAGATTTGTTGATTTGAAGATTTGAAGATGAAAAAAATATTTATAAAGATTGTTTTGGTTTTTGGTTGCGGGGTTTTTGTTAGTGATTGCTATTCGCAGAATCCTTTGGTGAAGCAGTGGGATAAGAGGTTTGGGGGGACAAATGAAGACAATCTTACTTCCCTTCAGCAAACTTCGGACGGAGGATATATTCTCAGTGGATTTTCTTTGTCTGGTATTGGGGGAAATAAAACACAAGCTCTTCGGGGAAGTTTTGATTATTGGATTGTCAAGATTGATTCCATTGGCAATATGGAATGGGATAAAGATTTTGGTGGTATCGGAATAGATTATCTCCATTCTTTACAACAAACTGGTGATGAAGGATATATTCTCGCAGGATATTCTACTTCTGACAGCAGTGGGGATAAAACCCAGCCAAATTGGGATACTATCCAATATACATATGATTATTGGATAGTTAAGTTAGATTCTATTGGTAATAAAGAATGGGATAAGGATTTCGGAGGGACAGCTGGCGATCAACTGTTTTCTATACAGCAGACTACTGATGGTGGGTATATCCTTGGAGGATTTTCTTATTCAGGTATAAGCGGAGATAAAACACAAGCGAAATGGGGAGGTTATGATTACTGGATAATTAAAATTGATTCACTGGGTAATAAACAATGGGATAAAGATTTTGGTGGTTGGGGTGATGATTTCCTGATAAATGTAAAACAAACATCTGATGGTGGTTATATTTTAGGGGGGGATTCCAACTCTGATAGTAGTGGAAATAAAACACAGAACAACTGGGATATAACTCATCAGTCTTCAGATTTTTGGATCGTAAAAATTGATTCGCTTGGTAATAAACAATGGGATAGAGTATTTGGGGGAACAAATGATGATCTTGTTAATTCTTTGGAGGTAACTGCTGATGGAGGCTATATTCTCGGAGGGTTTTCTGCTTCTGATAGTAGCGGCAATAAAACTCAGGCAACTTGGGGAGATTACGATTACTGGATTATAAAGATTGATTCGCTTGGTAATAAACAATGGGATAAAGATTTTGGAGGATCAGGTGCTGAAGAACTTTACAATATTTTTATAGTAGATGATGGCGGATATTTGCTTTCGGGGGATTCCTATTCTCCCATAAGCGGGGATAAAACAGAAAATAACCTTGGACAAGAGCAAAGTTGGATAGTAAAAACCGATTCAATAGGTAATAAACTTTGGGATAAAACATTATTTACTCTGGGGCATGATGAAATTGGATTAGCTATTCAAACTAATGATGGATGTTATGCAATGGCAAATATGACATATGCAGGAATAGGCGGATATAAAACCCAATCTTCTTGGGCAAGCACTGATTATTGGATCATAAAATTCTGTGATACTACATTAACAACCTCAATTACCAATTTTCAATTTTCAATTTTCATTCTTCAATTATTTCCCAACCCCGCCACCTCCACCATCCAACTAACCTTTAATACAAAAGAAAAAACAAAGGTGCAAATAGAAATAATAAATGTGATGGGGGAAAGGGTTTTTAAATCCCAAATCGTAAATCCCAAATCCCAAATCAACCTGGATGTTTCGTTTCTTGCAAAAGGGATTTATGTGGTGCGGGCGGGTGATGGAGTCAGGTGGGAGCATAAGAAATTGGTGGTGGAATGATCAATAATTAATAATCAAATACTATTATTATATTTGCCGTTACTATCGTAAAGCGTTTATGATTATTTCTTTCGGCTCTGATGAAACTGAAAAAGTATGGAATGGCGAACAGGTAAAAAAACTTCCTTATGAAATTCAAAATATCTCGAGAAGAAAGTTGAGGATGTTGAACAACGCAATCAATATTGCTGATCTGAAAATTCCGCCTGCAAACAGACTTGAAAAATTAAGCGGTAAATTAAAAGAATATTACAGCATCCGGATTAATGATCAATGGCGAATCATATTTAAGTGGGATAAAGGAAATGCAACAGAAGCAGAAATAACGGATTATCATTCATAATATGCGAAAACTCAGAAATATTCACCCGGGCGAAGTTTTGATGGAAGAGTTTCTCAAACCATTAAACATATCTCCATACAGGCTTTCAAAAGATATTGGAATTTCAAAAACACATGTTTATGAAATCACCAAAGGAAACCGAAGTATGACTGCGGACAGTGCCTTACGCTTAAGCATCTATTTTGGAAACTCCCCCAAATTCTGGCTTGGGCTACAGGGTGATTTTGACATTGAAGAAGAAAAATTTTATCAAAAGAAAATCTTAAAAACTATTTTACATTTTCGCGATCATGCTGCTTGATTTTTTTAACAATATTTAAAGACTTTCAAATCAGCCAACAAAAAAGCCGTCCTTCTGAGAAGAACGGCTTTTTCATTAAGCTTACTTTTTACTTTGCATCCATTGATTTAGGCTCTTTCTTCTTATCCATCATTTTCATGCCGGCATGCATTTTTTCGCAATCGCCAACCATTCCCATCATATCGCAACACTGACCGTTTGCCATTTGTGTTTTTGCGCCTTCTTTGGGAGTAATTTCACCTTTTGCAGAAATAACAGTTCCGTTTTTCAGGGTTACATCTGCTTTCTGAGCGGTAGCATCAGTGCCGGTGCAATGCATAAGAGCATTGTCCTTCATCATGTAACACTGATGCATTGGCATGGCAGTGTGGTCTCCTGTCATCGTTGTCGGGGGAGCAGATGAAGCAGGTGCAGTAGCCGGTGTTGGAGGCGTTGCAGGCGTTGCGGTTTTTGCGTCATCAGTTTGAGCAAATACTGCTGAAGAAGTTAATACCGCAGCAATGATTACAAATAGTTTTTTCATAATTTTTTCTTGTTAATTGTTGTTTTAAATAATTAATAATTTCTGTAAAGGTAACTAAAAATATTAGAAAACAAAATACCAATGTGAAGAAGCAATGATCAATTTCCAACTACCAAGTTACGGTTTATGATTTACTACTTATAAATTTTGACTTATATATTCAATTCTTGACAGCGGTTATCGTAAATTCGGTTCTCCTGTTTTGGGCACGTCCTTCTTCTTTCTCGTTGGCTGCCAATGGTTTGGTTTCGCCATAACCTTTAAAAGTTAAGCGGGCAGCTTCCACACCACCCTTCAGAAGATAATCGTAAACTGACTTTGCTCTTTTTTCAGAAAGCGCCTGGTTACTTTTATCATCTCCCACATTATCGGTATGACCGCTTACTTCCATTGTCACTTTGGGATTGTGTTTCAGAAAAGCAATCATTTTATTCAATTCCGGGAAAGATTCAGATGCAAGATCAAAAGAATTGGTCTGGAAAAAAATATTTTTTAAAACCACCTTCTCTCCCGCTTTTGCCGGACTTAAGGGTATGTCCAATTGGTAAGCATTCTTTCTGTCAGCGGGATTTTTGCAGCTGAAATGATCTGAATAAAAAATATACCCTTCTTTTGAAACATTTAGTGCATAATCCTTTCCGGATGGCAGGCACACCAAGAATTCGCCATTGGTTTTATCGGAAAACGAATTAGCAATGATTTTACCGTTTGCAATATCTATTACTTCAAAGTCTGCTTCGACAGGTGCAAGCGAATTTTTGTCCTTTACAGATCCTTTCACATAGCTGACTGAAATGGGGCGGGCTTCAGGATAAAGTTCAAAAGAATAAATATCAAAACCACCTTTTCCTTTAAAATAAGAGGAAGCAAAAAAGGCCATATCACCCGATGCATTCACAAATAAACTGCTTTCATCAGAGGTGGTGTTAATCGGATAACCAAGATTAACAGGGGTCTGCCATTTGCCGTCATCGCCCACACGTGAATAAAACAAATCCGTCCCCCCCATTCCGGGATGTCCGTCAGAAGAAAAATACATGGTGTGATTATCGGGATGAATAAAAGGCGAAAATTCATCCTCCGGGGTGTTTATAACTGGTCCCATATTTTCAGGAGCATTCCATGAACCATTTTCGTTCTTCGATGTTTTCCATATATCCTTACCACCTAAACCACCGGGGCGCGAACTGATAAAATAAATTGTTTTTCCATCAGCAGAAATTGATGGCTGCGAATCCCAACTGTCAGAATTCACGGTGGTTCCCATATTAACCGGAGGCGACCAACGACCACCCGACCTCCGTGAAAAATAAAGATCACATCCTTTATAGCCTTCCCGGTTACAGGCAGTGAAATAAACAAACATTCCGTCAGGTGAAATGCAATGCGCTCCTTCATTCCCGGCAGTATTGATAGGTTCACCCAAATTACGCGCTTCCATCCATTTACCATTTTCTTTTTTTGAAATATAAAAATCTTCGTTGTAATCTTTTCGCCCTAACCTGTCAGTCCCCATCACTCTTCTGCGTGTATAAACTAAAGTCTGATCATCAGCAGTCAATGCCGGAAGGTATTCATCCACTTCAGAGTTAATGCTGTCGCCAAGATTAACAGGATTAAACGGAACAGGATGCTTTACAGCGTAAGAAGCAAAATTGCAAATCTTCACCAATTTTTCCGCCTTTTCTCTTAAATCCATTGTGCGCGATTTGTAACTGAGAAAAATATCAAGATGCGCTTTGGCTGAATCAAATTCATTCATCTGCATTTCAGCTTTGGCAAGGTTCATAAAATTCTGTGGAAAATAACCGGGATCAATTTTTAATGCAGTTTTATAATGTTCAGCCGACTTGTCAAATTGTTTTACATCCGTATAAATATCGGCAATCAAAATATGGGCTTCAAGGAAATTATTATCTTCTTTCAATGCTTTTTCCAATTCTGAAATTGCCTGCTCATTTTGTTTTGAATCATAATATTGAGTAGCACGCTTGAATGAATTAATTGCCCCTTTTGATTTAGTGCGGAATTCGTAATCTTTTTGGGCATATGAAATGGTGAAAGCAACCTGTAGAGAGAAGAATAGTAAAAGAAATTTTTTCATTTGGGCAATTATTGGTTTCTTGATTCAATAAGTTTTTTTATTTCAGAATTTGAAAGTGATGCTGTTTCAGACTTATCATAAATTGAAATCATGAAAACAGTGGTCATATCCTTAATGATAAAATGTGATTCAAGGTAAGTAATCACTCTTAATCCTCCGCGCTTTCCTTTCCCTTTACTTTTTACAGCTAATCTTATTTTAAAGGCATTTTTTCCAATGGAAGCACCAAAACTTTCTCCATTTTTTAATTCCGTTTCAAGTTTATAAAAATCTTTTTTTAGTGAAGGATATTTTTTAAAAAGCCTCTTAAATTCATTTTCAAAATTTCGGCTGGAAACTACATTATAATCCATCCAAAAATTTTCTTAAAGATTTCCCCTTTTTCTTCCCTGACTGAATAAGCCGCACTTCATTCATCGCATCTTTAATTCCTAAAAGAATCTCCACCTTCTTTTTCATTTTTTCATAATCGGACTGAAATTTTTTCCATTGTTGAACAGGAATCACAACATCTTTTAGATTGCCGTGACTGTCGGTAACGTAATTAAAGTCAAAATTCATTTTTAAATAGTTTTTATTATTTCACAAATATAATTGATTTATTGTTTTGCTTTTTTAGCAGCCTTGAAAGTACAATGAATAAACTTGATTAGGTTAATCTACGTTCTCAATAGGGTTCAATATCTATAATTAAATATCTTTGCGCTCCTTAAAAATCCGGTAAATGAAATCTAAGCTTCAGGTGATTAAAAAAACTACTCTAATCATAATTTCAATTCTAATGGCATCAAACATAAGTTTTGCAGAAAGCGATACTGCAACTGTAAAGGGAACTAACCCGATTTTCAATCAATTTAACAAACCCATTGCTTTCGGGGAGCTAAAGCCTGAACATTTAGAAGATGCCGTTACCCGGATAATTGACAGCACTAAAACAGCGCTTGAAAAAATTATTTCTATTGATGCGGACAAACGGACTTTTAAAAATACCATGGGCGCCCTTGATGATCTTTACAATCACCTTAATACAGTAGCTTCCGCCATTGACCTGATGAGCAACGTCCTCCCTGATGAAGAACGGAGAAAAGCCGCCCTTGAACAATTAGCTGTAATTTCTAAATATTACAATGAGCTGCAGCTAAACGAAGACCTTTACAGGGCTGTGAGAGAATATGCAATGGTTCCTGAATCGGATGTGATTAAAGGTTATCAAAAAAAGTTCCTTACCGAAGTGAAGAAAAGATTTGAACGCAACGGTTTTGCATTACCAAAAGAAAAACGTGATCAGCTGAAAGAAATTCAAAATAAAATTGCTGATATAGGAATAAAATTTAACAACAATATTGAATCATACAGCGATTCGCTTACCATATCCGAAGAGCAGGCAAAAGGATTGCCAAAAGATTTTCTTGAGTCACGCAAAATAAATGGAGGATACAGCATTGACCTGTCTTATCCGTCTTATTACCCGTTTATGAAATATTGCCAGGATGATGACGCACGGAAAGCAATGTACCTGAAATTTTCAAACCGCGCACCTGCCAATGAAAATGTGCTGACAGAACTTTTGGAGGAACGAAAAAAATTAGCTGTATTGCTCGGATATAATTCTTATGCAGAATATGGGATGGGCGACAACCGCATGGCGCATGACGCTGAAACAGTCTGGCATTTTGAAGGAAACCTGACAGGAAAAGTGAGGCATAAGGCGACTAAGGATTATAATGAATTGTTAGCACTGAAATATGGTGAAAACAGGGCTGAAAATGAAACCAAAGTAATTAATCCCTGGGAAACGGGTTATTACACTAACAAATTATTAGAGCAGAAATACCAAGTGGACGGCCAACAAGTAAAAGAATATTTTGAACTGAATAATGTTTTAGACGGACTTTTTAAAATCACACAGCATTTGTTTAATTTAAAATTTGTGGAGGTTAAAAATCCATCTGTGTGGCATGAGGATGTGCGGATGTTTGAAGTAATGAAAGATAATAAAATGATATCTCGGTTTTATCTTGACTTATACCCGCGTGCAAACAAATACGGGCATGCAGCCTGCTTTGGAATTATTGCAGGTAAGATGACGGCTAACGGCTACCAATATCCGTCAGCAGCGCTGGTTTGTAATTTTCCGAAGCCTACAAAGGATAAGCCTTCATTGATGCCGCATGGTGATGTGGAAACATTTTTTCATGAGTTCGGGCATGTGCTGCATAATATGCTCACCACCTCTGATCTCTATTATTTTGCAGGCACTAACGTGGCCCAGGATTTTGTGGAAGCGCCTTCGCAGATTTTTGAAAACTGGGCATGGGAATATGATGCTTTGAAGATGTTTGCAAAGCACTACAAGACAGGAGAAGTGCTTCCAGAAGAATTGTTCAATAAAATGAAAGCGTCAAAAAATGCAGGATCGGGGCTGAATACGCTTCAACAAGTCTTTTACGGATCGCTTGATATGACTTTGCACGATAAATTTAACCCGGAGAACAAAGATGTGACCACTACAGATGTGGTAAAAGATCTGCAGAATAAAATCACTTTATATCCCTTCCTTGAGGGTTCGCACATGCAATTTTCTTTCGGCCATCTGAACGGATATGGCGCAGGTTATTACGGATACCTGTGGTCGAAAGTGTATGCGCAGGATATGTTTTCAATTTTTAAGAAGAACGGTATTATGGATCAGAAAACGGGCATCCGTTACCGCGATATAATCCTTGCAAAAGGAGCATCAGAGGACCCGATGAATCTTGTAAAGGATTTCCTGGGAAGAGAACCTAATGATGAAGCATATTTGAAAGACCTTGGACTTTGAGAGGTTAGAAGTTGGAAATTAGAAATTGGAAATATTTTTCCACAGCTAACAGCCAATAGCTATTTAATATCAATGAATCTTCTGATTAAAAATATTAAAACGCTTGTTCAGGTTGAGCATTTGCGAAATCCCGATTCTTTCGGGATTGAAGATAAACCGGTAGAAAAAGTTGCAGGTAAAGCTATGAAAAACCTCCCCTGCATCACTGATGCTTTTCTATTAATCAAAGATGGAATCATTGCAGATTTCGGAGAAATGAGAAATCTTAATCCAGCTTCCAGTTTCCAGCTTCCAGCTTCAATACAGGAAATTGATGCATCGGGCAAGTTCGTTTTTCCCAGTTGGTGCGATTCACATACCCACATCGTTTATGCCGGGTCGCGCGAAGGAGAATTTGTTGACCGGATAAATGGATTAAGCTATGAGGAAGTTGCAAGACGCGGAGGAGGAATTTTAAACTCTGCAAAAAAATTACATGCTGCTTCTGAGGATGAATTGTATGAAAGCGCATGGAACCGCCTGCAGGAAATAATTAAAACAGGAACAGGAGCAGTTGAAATTAAAAGCGGGTATGGATTGTCGGTTGAAGGTGAATTAAAAATGCTTCGCGTTATTAAAAAGCTTAAAGAAAATTCACCTCTCACCATCAAATCAACATTCCTCGGAGCACATGCTGTACCTGACGGATACAAAGATCAAAAAGAAAAATATATTGATTTAATTATAAACGAAATGCTTCCACAGATTGCAAAGGAAAAGCTGGCAGATTATTGTGATGTGTTTTGTGAACGGAATTATTTTACTGAACAGGAAACAATAAAAATCTTAAAAACCGCTTTAAAATTTGGGATGAAACCAAAAGTTCATGCAAACCAATTAAGCAATTCAGGAGGTGTGCAGGCAGGGGTTGCATGTGATGCCATCAGCGTAGATCATTTGGAATATGTGGGTGACGAAGAAATAAATTGTTTGCTGAATTCGCAAACAATGCCAACGCTGCTTCCAGGTGCTGCATTCTTTCTTAACCTTCCCTATCCTCCGGCAAGAAAAATGATTGATGCAGGGTTGCCTGTGGCTGCAGCTACTGATTACAATCCTGGAAGCTCCCCTTGCGGAAATATGAATTTTATGATTTCACTTTTATGCATTCAATATAAGATGACACCTGAAGAAGCCATCAATGCAGCAACTATCAACAGCGCTTACGCAATGGGAGTAAATAAAGAGCTGGGAAGCATTGTAAGAGGAAAAAAAGCTAATTTTTTTATTACCAAAACAATTTCATCTTACGCTTTTATTCCGTATTCGTTTACAAGTAATCCTGTTGAAAAAGTTTTTTTGAATGGGAAATTGATACCCTAAAAATCCAATGAAAATAAGTTATTCAATAATTGACCTTCTTGAAATTGTCTCTGCACATTTTGATAAGTTGAATATTGACTACATGATCACAGGAAGCATTGCTTTAAATATTTATGTGGATACGCGCAGCACAAACGACATTGATATTATCATAAATTTGAAATACGAACAAGTTGATACTTTCCTTGAATTATTTTCGGAAAACTATTATTTTTCAAAGAAGACAATTAAAGAGGAAATTCAAAGACAGGGAATGTTCAACATTATTAGTGATACAACTGGATACAAGATTGATTTTATTATTAAAAGAGATTCAGAATATATGAATTGTGAGTTTGAAAGAAGAAGCCGTAAAAGAGTTCTGAATAAATTTGAAGCATGGGTAATTTCTGCTGAGGATTTAGTTATTTCAAAATTAATGTGGATACAGCAACTTGAAAGCGAAAGGCAGAAAGATGACATTTCGAATCTGTTATTAACTCAAAAAAATATGGATTTGGATTATATTAAAAGCTGGATTAAAAAGCTCAATTTAAATACTTATAACTTATTGAAATGAAGGATACACCTGAATTTATGCGCAAAAGGCAAATTGAAATATTTAATTCTCTTCCTGAAGAAGTTCGTTTTTTCCGTGCACTCCAAAGAATGGAAGATGGTAAAAACCTGCTCGAAAGTGGGATTCGAAATGAAATTCCGGGTATTTCGGATGCAGATTTAAAAATCGAAGTTTTCAGAAGGATGTATCATAATGATTTTTCTGAAGAAGAAATGAGTGTAATATTTGAATCCTTCAGAGCATATCATTCTAATGACAAAAATCAAAATCCTAAATCCTAAATCCAACATCATACATCAACAATGAAACAACTTATTGAATGTGTCCCCAATTTCAGCGAAGGAAACGATCTGAATTTAATCAAACAAATCACTGATGCTATTGAAAGCGTTGAAGGAGTGCTGCTGTTAAATGTTGATCCCGGAAAAGCAACCAACCGGACGGTAGTTACAATAGTGGGTGAACCTGCCATAGTTACTGAAGCCGCTTTTCGCGGAATAAAAAAAGCATCGGAATTAATTGATATGAGCAAACATAAAGGCGAACATCCGCGTATGGGTGCTACTGATGTTTGCCCTTTTATTCCTGTTGCAAACATTTCAATGCAGGAAACCGCGGAGTGGGCAAAGAAATTAGGAAAGTGGGTTGGAGAGGAGTTAAGCATTCCTGTTTATCTCTACGAAGATGCGCAATCAAATAAAGAACGAAATAATCTTTCCGTAATCCGTGCAGGCGAGTATGAAGGATTTTTTAAAAAAATAAAATTACCTGAATGGAAGCCTGATTTCGGCCCCGCTGAATTTCCGGCAAAGCATGGAGGAACTGTAATTGGCGCACGCGATTTTTTAATTGCATACAATGTAAACCTGAATACCAAATCGGTGAAACGCGCCAATGCAATTGCTTTTGATATCCGCGAAGCCGGCAGGATAAAAAAAGATCCAAAGACGGGAAAAAACATGTTGGATGAAAAAGGAAATGAAATCCGCATTCCCGGAAAACTGAAAGGTGTAAAAGCTATCGGATGGTTTATTGAAGAATATGGCATTGCACAAGTTTCGATCAACATCACAAAATTTAAAGAAACACCTTTACATATTGTTTTTGATGAAAGCCTGAAAAGCGCTCATGAAAGAGGACTCAGAGTTACAGGTTCTGAATTGGTAGGTTTGATTCCATTGTCTGCACTGCTGGATGCCGGGAAATATTTTTTGAAAAAACAACGCCTTTCTGCAGGAGTCAGCGATGCAGAACTCATTCATATTGCCGTAAAGTCAATGGGACTGGATGAGCTTGGTCCGTTTGATCCTGAAAAAAGAATTATAGAATTCCTTTTGGAAAATGAAATAAAATCGCCTCTTGTAAATATGAAACTGAATTCATTTGCTGATGAAACGGCAAGTGAATCACCGGCTCCGGGTGGAGGTTCTATTTCAGCTTATGTTGGCACTCTTGGAATTTCTCTAGGAACAATGGTGGCAAATCTTTCTGCTTCAAAAACGGGCTGGGAAGAACGATGGAAAGAGTTTTCTGATTGGGCTGAGAAAGGGCAGGCAATAAAAAAACAATTGGTTACGCTGGTGGATGAAGACACAGCCGCATTCAATAAAATTATGGATGCATTCAAGCTTGCGAAATCAACTGATGAAGAAAAGAAATTACGAAAACAAGCCATCCAGGATGCAACAAAATATGCAATTGAAGTTCCCTATAAAGTTATGGAGCAATCATTGGCTTCAATGGAAGTCATCAAAGCAATGGCGGAAACCGGGAATCCGAATTCTGTAAGTGATGCCGGGGTGGGCGCTTTATGCGCGCGCACAGCTGTCATGGGCGCTTTTCTGAATGTTAAGATCAACTCTGCCAGCTATGATGATAAGAATTTTGTCAATGAGATTTCAGCAAAAGGAAAAGAAATTGAGTCGAAAGTTGAATCACTTGAATCCGAAATTCTTGCAATTGTTAATCAAAAGATTTCGGGTTAATCCCGATAAAATCGGGATAAAATTCTGACAGAATCTTTTCACTATTTTTTTCGTATGTAATTTTGTGATGTCACTCCATGATTAACAGGCAGATTTTTAACCGTTATTTTTATTCATTTTCAGTCCAGTTGCTGATTATGCACGTCAAAAAAAACCAGATACTGGTTTTGTACTGGCTGCTGCTTTTTGGTTTTGTTACCGAAACGTTTGCCAATAAATTCGGCATCCCCTATTTATTTCTAGATCCTGAATATATGGGAAAAGTCGGTGGACGCGCTTTCATGATTATGGGGTTCGCAACAGGTTTTTTCATTATGGCATTTAATATTTCCAGCTATATTTTAAATGGTTTCCGCTTTCCGTTTCTCGCCTGCCTGAATAAAACCTTTCAGAAATACACACTCAATAATTTTATTATCCCGGCTACATTTATATTAGTTTATATCATTAAAGTTTTTATTTTTCAATATGAAAAACAATTAAAGCCTCCGGGCGAAATCCTGGTCAATATTTCATGTTTTCTTATAGGGGTGGTTTTTATTATTTATTCCACATGGAAATATTTTCTCATTACTAATAAAGATATTTATAAGCTTTTCGGAGTGGACCATGCCGAAAGTGAATCGTTTGAAGCGTTGCAGGCAACGAAAAAAGCCACCCAGAGAAAAAAAAGATACAGCAGCCGCAACTGGAGAGTAGAAACATATATATCTCTACCATTAAAAACAAAATTGGTGAGAGATACTTCGCACTATAAAATTTACATGCTGCTCTCCGTGTTCAAACAAAATCACATCAATGCAGCAGTTATAGAAATTATTGTTTTCGTTATTTTTTTCCTGCTCGGTTTGTTCAGGGACTATGCGTTTTTTAAAATTCCTGCAGGAGCAAGCGTTATTTTGTTATTCACAATGTTCATTATGATTTCAGGTGTGCTCCGTTTCTGGTTGAAAGCATGGGCGAATACGGCATTCGTTGGTTTATTTATTGTTTTAAATATTCTTTCGCAGTTTGAAATATTTAACCAGCGTAACCGGGCTTACGGTATTGACTATACGAAAAATTATCCTGTCTATGATGTTACTTCAATAGAAAAACAAATTCAGCCTGACCGGATCAGAAAAGACAAAGCCATCACCCTGATTGCACTTGAAAACTGGAAATCGAAATGGAAAAAGAAAGGAGTTGAAAAGCCAAAAATGGTTTTAATGTGCGTAAGCGGGGGCGGGTTGCGCTCTGCGGTTTTTACTTTCCGTACGATGCAGGTGTTGGACAGCGTGATGAACGGCCAGCTCATGAACCACACAGAATTCATTACCGGTTCTTCGGGTGGATTAATAGGAGCTGCTTACTATCGTGCGCTTTATTTAGAACAGCAAAAAAATTTATTACAGTCATATAATGACAAAAATGACCCGTATCTTGTAAACATCGGTAAAGATTTGCTGAATGCAACGGCTTTCAGCTTTATGGTAAGCGATTTGTTTCTGAACACGCAAAGTTTTAAAGACGGGAATTACAAATATGTAAAAGACCGTGCTTACGCGTTCGAAAAACAGCTGAATGATAACACCGGGAATGTGATGAATAAAAGATTGAAAGACTACCAGGGTCCTGAAATGAAATCACAAATTCCCATCATGATGATTACGCCAACTATTGTAAATGACGGTCGCATTATGGTTATTTCATCACAGCCCGCTTCTTATATGCTGCAGCATGATACATCAGAATTAAAAGTGGTTCCCGATGGAATTGATTTTAGTAATTTTTTCAGTGAGCAGGACGCTGAAAATTTAAAGTTTACCAGTGCGCTTCGCCTGAATGCAACGTTCCCTTATATTATGCCGGCTGCTTCTTTGCCAAGTTCCCCTCCTATACAGGTGATGGATGCGGGCATCAGGGATAATTACGGAATTATTAATACACTGCGATTTTTGTATTCATTTAAAGATTGGATTAAAGATAACACTTCAGGTGTGGTGATTGTCCAGATCAGGGATAATTATAAAAACAATAAAATTGAAAACGTGAGCAAGAATACGCTTTTGGAACGGCTCACTTCTCCTTTTAAAAATGTTACAGGGAATTTTATTCTCATGCAGGATTACACCAATGATAATGCTATGAATGCAGCAAAAAAACAGATGCAGTGCCCGTTTGATTTTGTTCAGTTTGAACTGCCCGAAACGGATGAAAAAATTTCTTTAAGCTGGCATCTTACGGAAAAAGAAAAGAATTTTATTAAAATAGTTACATTGAATGATGAAAATAAAAAATCGTTAGAGAAAGTAAAAATGCTTCTTGACGATAGACAATAGACAATGGACAATAGGCAATAGGCAATGTACGATAGACAATGGACAATGGATAATAGACAATGGACAATAGACAACAACCAATAATCAATAGTCAACCAATTTCAATAGCATTTCACCAAACCTTTTCTTAGATAAAAAATTCCATTCCAATTCATTTGACATCGGAATAGGTGTGTCCAGGCTTCCGCAGCGCATTACAGGGGCATCAAGGTTTTGAAAACAATTTTCGGCTATATAAGAGGCTATATCACCGGCTATCCCTCCTGTAAGGCAGTCTTCGTGCATCACTATAACCTTACCTGTTTTCCTTGCTGAACTTAAAACCGTTTCTTTATCCCACGGAAGCAATGTTCTTAAATCAACAAGATCAGCGGAAATACCGGGATGCGCCTGCAACGCTTCTAATGCCCAGTGCACACCTAAACCGTATGTGATGATGGATACATCATTTCCTTCTTTCACCAGTTTAGCTTTCCCGATTTCTGTTGTAAAATAATCATCATTAACTTCTTCTGTAATGCTCCTGTAAAGCCCTTTGTGTTCAAAATAGATTACAGGATTAGGGTCTTCAATTGCCGAAGCCAGCAATCCTTTAGCATCAGAAGGAAATGCAGGATACACCACTTTTAATCCGGGTGTGTGAAAAAACCATGCTTCATTTGATTGAGAATGAAAGGGCCCCGCTCCCACCCCTGCACCGCATGGCATCCTGACCACTACATCGGCATGTTGCCCCCAGCGGTAATGCGTTTTTGCAAGATTATTAATGATCTGGTTGAAACCGCATGTTACAAAATCTGCAAACTGCATTTCAACAATTGATTTATAACCATTGATGGAAAGACCTAATCCTGCCCCGAGAATTGCAGATTCACACAAAGGAGTATTCCTGATTCTGTCTTTTCCGAACTCCTCAATAAACCCCTGGGTTGCTTTAAAAACACCTCCGTACTCTGCAATGTCCTGTCCCATGATAATAAGATTCTCATGCCTTCGCAACGACCTTTTCATAGCATCTGTTATTGCGTCAAGAAATCTTTTCTCTGATTTCTTTTCTGTAAAAGGTTTTACTTCCACATAATGAAATGGCTTATATACATCAGCAAGTTCCACTGCGGTATCAGGAACCACGTCCTTTTCAGCAAAAGTCATTTCAAGACCTTGCTCAATTTCATGTTTTATTTCATCACGGTATTTATTTATTACCTCCGCATCAATAATTTTTTCATCCAGCAGAAAAGATTCATAATTTTTTATCGGATCTTTTCTTCCCCATTCCTGGAACAGTTCCTGCGGAATATATTTTGTGCCCGATGCTTCTTCATGCCCTCTCATTCTGAACGTTAAACATTCGAGTAAAACGGGACGCGGATTTTCGCGAATGGATTTTGAAATGGAATTAACTGCTTTATAAACTTCCAGAACATTATTTCCATCCACCTGTATTCCTTCAATCCCATAACCGATTGCTTTATCAATAAACTGTTTGCAGCGAAATTGTTCGTTAGAAGGAGTGGATAATCCATAGCCGTTATTTTCAATAATAAAAATAACCGGTAAATCCCATACGGCCGCTACATTGATAGATTCATGGAAGTCTCCTTCACTTGCACCGCCATCACCGGAGAAAACTGCCGTAGCTTTTTTTGCTTTTTTTAACTTATGCGCCAAAGCAATCCCGTCAGCAACTCCCATTTGCGGACCCAAATGCGATATCATCCCTATAATATGATACTCCTGCGTTCCGAAATGAAATGAACGGTCGCGCCCTTTTGTAAATCCTCCCGACTTTCCCTGGAATTGTGAAAACAAACGGTTCAGCGGAATGCCGCGTACTGTGAAAATTCCGAGGTTGCGGTGCATGGGTAAAATGTATTCATCCTGCTCCATCGCCATTGCTGTGCCGACAGAAATAGCTTCCTGCCCGATACCTGAAAACCATTTTGCTATTTTTCCTTGTCTCAGCAACACAAGCATTTTCTCTTCTATGAGTCGCGGTTTGATTAATTGCCTGTAAAGGCTTTTTAAAAAATCATCCGTTAAGTTTGTCCTGTCAAAATTCATAGCGCCAAAAATATTTAAAATAGAAGTAACTTTGTGGTTGGTTGGATAAGTTAATTGAGTTAATTGAGTTAATTGAGTT
>JBDSOU010000158.1:0-50626 GCA_039914625.1 Bacteroidia bacterium
GGAATCAGAGATGCAATTATCTATAATGGTGATTTATACGTTGCAGGTGATTTCAACGGAGGTCCCGGCAAAAAAGATATCGCCAGGTTTAACGGAACTAACTGGGTAAGCGTTGGCGGAGGCTTTAGTGGGCCAAATTCATGGATGAATGATCTTGAAATTTACCAGGGTAATTTATACGTAAGCGGATATTTTCAAACTTCAAATGGTGATCCGGGAAATAATATAGCAATTTGGAATGGTACGAGTTGGAGCCAACCTGGAAATGGACTAATGCCTGCAAATGTTTTTGCAATGCACGAATTCCAAAACGAGCTTTATGCCTGCGGCCAGATAAATGATGCAAGCGGTATTTTAGTAACTTTCATTGCCAAATGGAACGGAAATAATTGGGCTGCTACGGGAGGTATTTTTGACAATGGAATGACATGCTTTGCTTCTCATGATAATGATTTATACATCGGAGGATCTTTCTTTACTGTTAATGGCGATACCATGATTGCTATCGCACGTTATTCGGCACCTTTAGACATAGAAGAAAACAATACCTGGAGCACAAGAGGTATTACTATCACACCAAATCCAAATACCGGTAATTTTTCTTTTACATCATTATTTTATCCGATGGAGAGCATTCGTTTATTTGATTTGTCAGGAAGCATTGTTTTTTCAAAGGAAAAAATTTTAAGTAATTCATATCAATGTAAATTAAACCTGCCTGATCGGATTTATGTTGCGGAGGTTTTTGTTCATGGTAATGCTTACAGGAATAAGGTTTTGGTAATGCATTGATGAAACAGAAGCAGAACTCACCTTTCTTTTTTACCGCAGGGAGTTTATTTTTTAAATTTGAAAAGTAAGGGAGGGAGTTATACGAAGAAAATAGTGAAGCTATGAGAAGGGAATGAAAAAAAATAATGATAGCGGCACGGCAAAAGATTACCTTGATGAAAAAGGATTGGTTAAAATTTGTTTGCAATATGCAGCATAATGATGCCGGGGAGTTACTCCATATCCAGCAAATTATTCAACTGCCGCACACGCGCCATAAATTTTTTATTGTCGCTCAGCGAAGTTCTCATGCCTTCCATTACGACCTGGCAGCCTTTTAAAAGCGTGTTTCTTACTTCAGCGTAATCTTCACCGCTCGATTTAATTACATCCTGGTTAATTTCTTTAACTTCATCACCAATGTTTGTAAGAAACGTCTTGCAGGTTACATCCAATACAGTATAAATGAGGATTTCGTCATCCAGTGAAAATTGAATTTTGTCAGTGTCTTTTGCATTTTTTATACGCTGGTAAAGAGTGGCCATCTGCTCTTCATTGATAAGCTCATTTTCATAAATCGCATCTTCGAGCGGATGTTGCTCGTGCAACAAAGTAAACTTTGCAGTGCTGAATGCCGAAATCAAAAGCAACCGTGAAAGTGGTGTAAGTTGAACCGTGAATGTTTCCATCTGAATGAATAAAGTTCAAGGTTAAAAGTTCTCCGTTAAAAACTTTAAACTTTAAACTTTAAATTTTAAACTAATTTTTAACTATTACAAGGTATTTCGAGACTCCCCAGAATTTCTCGTAATCGTTTATGGTCAGTGATTTTATTTTATCTTTATCCTTATCAAGAGTATAAGAATTTGCGGGATGTGTGGTTACAATTTTTGCTTCCTTGCAATTCAGTTCAATTGACAAAGTCTGGGTAATATCAATTTTTGTAAATGCATCTCCATTAAAATCATTTATCAGTTTTTGATTTTTTCCGATACCAAGAAAGCCGCCTTCTTTGCTCAATACATTTTTATCGCGCAGTTCTTTATAAGTACCAACTGCATAATATGCTGTTTGGAGCTTCTCTGTTTTTTCTTTTATCCGGCCTTCTTTCACAACGTTTTGTGCAGTGAGCGTATCAATGGTAACATTAAGATTTTCCACGTTCATTTTCATATCAGCTAACTGGTAATTGAGCTTCACCAGTTCGCTGTCTTTTTCGGCAAGTTTAATGTTCAGGTTATCCACTAACTTTTGCAAAGCGCCCAACTTATTACCCTGCGACCGCACTTTTTTCTGCAATTGACCAATCAACTCTTTATTCTTGTTAAGCAAATCATTAATGGCAAGAATATTCTCATTAATGCGTGTTTTCTGATCGGTCTTTGTTTCACCCGAAACAGAGGTAGATTGTTCGATGCTGCCTTGCTTATGAGCAATGGTATCAAGATTTGTTTCAATTTCATTCATCGAAACCAAAAATGAATTGATTGATGAATCTTTCATATCAGCAGCAATTATTAATGAATCTGCTTTACGCGAAGCGCTTTCATATTGTGTTTTAAAATTTTCACAGGATGCGAAAACAAAGCAGAGAGCAAAACTTAAAAGAATAATATTTTTCATGATAGTTATGGCTTAGAATTCTAAGAGGCAAAAATAATAAAACACTTCACATGTTTTCAAGGCATGTTAATAAACATATTAACATGGAAATACTAAATAAAGCAATAAGAATTCCGGAGCCTTCTAAAGGAATCGAACCTGCGACCCAAGCTTTACGAAAGGTTGCTCTACCGGCTGAGCTAATACCGATACGGTATCTGTAATAGTCCAATGAGATTGGACTAAACAGCTACTCTATCGGCATTATACCGTTTTTAGGTTTGGACTAATTTGATGTAAGTAATGGTATAAGAAGGCTTTGAAAAAAGTTAAAAAGTAAAATCCATTTTACTCCAAAGATATTTTAAAAATATTTTTTTAAATTTTCTTAAGAATACCGGCAATCGTTTTAGAAGAAATTTCAGAAAGCCTGCCGATCTGCGAAATATTTTCATTCAGGTTATTTAATGGCTGTTCTGCTTCTTTCACTGGCTTGAGACCTTTATTTATCACTTCCTGTACTACAAGTGCGTTTTGAAGTTCAGCAACAATGTCTTCATTAAGAAATTTGAGGCGATCCATTACCCCAAGCGACATTTGTCCTTTTGTAAAAGCATTGTTCTTTTCAAAAATATTTTGCCTGTTATTATGCAACAGGCTTTTGGCGGATTTTAATTTTTTTGTGTATTGCCTGAAAATAAAAATGAAAATTCCCAAAAACGCCAGTGTGAAAATGACCGAGTATCGAAGATTATTTTTCCGGAGGGCATCCAAAGTTGATTTGTCAAGCAGCCGCAAATTTTTTTCCTTTTCTGTGGCAGCAATTTCATTGAGAATGGAAGTATGCATATCAGCATGATTTTTCAAAGTTTCAGAAATCAATTTATTTTTTTCATCGTTCAACATGGTATCTTTCAATGAAAGGTATTTCTGATAAATATCGTAAGCGGGGCGGCTATAGTGATGGTTCCTGAACGCCAGGGCAAGTTGCCTGTAAGCATCAGCATATAAATATTTTTCTTTATTAGTTTTCAATTCAGAAAAATCAATAGCACGCAGTTTTAAACGGCAGTCGTTTAATTTAGTCAAATCATTGGACACTTTTATTTGCTCTGTGATTTTCATAATGTCGTCCGATTGGGCAGCAGCATGTTTGCTTAAAAAAAGAATCAGTAACAAGAGCAAAGACGGAATAGTTATTTTCTTCAGCATCATCATTACATAATTGTATTTAAGGGAAAACGAATAATAAAGTCAGTGCCTTTTCCCGGTTCGGATTCGATGATGATTTCACCGCTATGTTTCTTCTTTATTATATCCGCACACTGCGTTAAACCTAAACCATTTGCCTCCGCAGCAGGTTTGGTAGTGAAGAAAGGAGCATATATTTTAGAAAGTACTTTATCAGCTATACCCAAACCATTATCTTTTATTCGCACCTGCACAAAACGCGGCAGCTTTCTTGTGGTCACACTTATTTTAGGTACATAATTTTTTCCTGAATTTTTTTTCTTTTCATAAACAGAATGAAATGCATTATTAAAAAAATGGAACAGGGCTGTTCGGATCGCAACCGGCATAATGCTGATTTCCGGCAATATTTTTTCAAGGTCTTTCACCTTTTCGCATTCAAATGATGCGTCAGTTGATTTTATCCAATGATAAGAAAGATCAAAAACCCCGCTGATGAGAGTATTCAGGTTGGTCATTATTTTTTCTTCGATGACTTCACCATGAGTTTGTTCAATGGCTGCAAGGGATGAGACGGCATTTTCCGCATCCGCAATAATATGCTTAAAGTTTTCTTCCAGCTTTTGAAACTCTTCCGGATTCTTTTTTTGATTAATGGTAACTGTTCTGAGTTTTGAAATTACCGGTATAGATTTTAAAGAAAGGTCAAAAACTGAACTGAATTCAAATTTCAAATCAGCATGGATAGTATGTAATGCATCTGAAGTTTCTGAAAGTGTAATTGTACGTTCTAATTGAACGGTGGATACACCAGCCAGCGTTTGCGCTTTTTTTGCCATCCGCCTGCGGGTGGTTAAAATTGCAATAAGTACCGAAATAAAAATAACAAAAAACAAAATAGTGTTCCTTGTCATCTTTTGTTTTTCCTTTTCTAATGAATCATTTTCTTTTTTAAGCGAATTAACAGACTGTTGCGTCACCGCAAGTTGCTGTTGCAACCTTGAATAATCTGTTTTAAATTTTGATTCTAATTGCTCAAGTTCCGCTGCTTTTTCTTTGTTTAATTCTTTTTCTTTCAGGTCACCGTATTTCTGGAGCACTTCAAATGCAGGTCCGTTTTTAAAAGCATTATACAATTCATTTGCCTGCTGTTGGTACCCTTTTAATGATTTTGGGCTATCGGTGACAGCCGAATCAATCATTGTTTGAGAAAACCCGCTGAAAGCAATGAACACCAATGAAAAAATAAAAAAAATAACTTTCTTGTCAAACATTTTTGCCGAAAATATTTTGTTGCAAATAAAATAAAATCATACCATAAAAAATAAGTTGCGAATATAAAGCAAGCCAGTTGAAAAATAAGCTGCTTCAAAAACTATTTTTTAACAGCGTGTATCATGCGGCTTTTTCCGCTTATATCCTGCTTTTCAGCCACATCAGTAAATCCTTTTGCCGAAAGCATGTCAGAAATTTCATAACTTAAATTTTCATTCATTTCAAAATACAGACTGCCATTTCTTTTTAACAAGCCTCCAGAAGCCAGATGAGCTATACGTTCATAAAACAACAATGGGTTTTTATCCTCCACAAACAAAGCAATATGCGGCTCATGATCGGTTACGTTGCGGTGCATTTTCATTTTCTCATGACTTGATATGTAAGGTGGATTGCTTACAATTAAATTAAAAGAATGTTGTGAACTCAGAGATGAATTCAAAATATTCACTTGAATAAAATTTATTTCAGTTTCATTCAGAGCTGCATTCTTGCGGGCAACCAGCAATGCATCTTCCGAAATATCAACAGCAGTTACTTTTGAATGAGGAATATTTTTTTTCAATGAAATTGCAATACAGCCGCTTCCTGTTCCAATGTCAAGAATGCGGAATTCAGAAATCGGATGTTGGAAATCAGATGTTGGATATTGAATTTTACCCTTATAATTGACAATTGGTAATTGGTAATTGGTAATTTGTTCATTGTACTCCTCAATTATCCATTCCACAAGCTCTTCTGTTTCCGGCCGGGGAATTAATACATTTTTATTGACCAGGAATCTGCTTCTCAAAAAGTCTGTTTCCCCAACAATATATTGCAGGGGTTCATATGTTTTAAGTCTGTTTAAAATTTCATGTGAATGCAGTAGTTGCTTTGCATTTATTTTTTCTTGCTTCTTTAAAATAATATCAGGGGAAGAAAATTTTAATGCGTGTCGTAAAGCATTTTGTGTGATCGCTTTTATTTCGCTCTCATCGTAAAGCTCTTTTAGCTCATCGTAATATTTTTTTATCAGTTGTTCAACCAGCATTTCATTCGTATTATCGTGGGTCAAAATAAAAACAATTAATGTATTTTTGACTGTTTCGTAAAAAATTTCCACAGATGAATCATGAACACTACATGCGAAGATGCATTGAACTTGCCGCAAAGGGGTTGGGAAGTGCAGCACCTAATCCTCTTGTGGGTTGCGTTATAGTTCATGATTCAAAAATTATCGGTGAAGGTTACCATGCGATTTACGGACAGCATCATGCGGAAGTAAATGCAATTAATTCTGTTAAAGATAAGAATCTTTTGGAAAAAAGCACTATGTATGTAACCCTTGAACCTTGTTCTCATTTTGGTAAAACACCTCCCTGCAGCGATTTGATTATCCGCCACAAAATTCCTGAAGTGATCATTGGAAATATAGATCCTTTTACAAAAGTGGATGGCAGGGGAATTAAAAGACTTACGCAATCAGGAATAAAAGTAACAACAGGTGTACTTAAAAAAGAATGCAGATTTATGAACCGCAGATTTTTGGTTTTTCATGAAGAAAAACGGCCTTACATAATTTTGAAATGGGCACAGAGCAAAGATAATTTTATTGCTCCCTCTGTTAAATCGTATGTGAAGACACAAAGAATTGCGGAGCAAAAGACACATAAGATCTCCAGGATGACGGGAAAAGATATAAAGGAAAAAATCCATTGGATCAGCAATGAATATTCCCGGATGCTTTCACATAAATGGCGCAGTGAAGAAGCTTCTGTTCTTGTCGGAACAACTACTGCTGAAAAAGATAATCCTGAATTGACGGTGAGGAATTGGAGTGGAAAAAATCCTGTCAGATTGGTCATAGATAAAAATTTAAGACTGAAAAGTTCGCTGCATTTATTTGATCAAAAGGTTAAGACAATTATTTATACATCAAAATCTAAAAACTCATCTGAAAACCTTGAATTTGTAACAATTATTTTTAATGATAATGTTCTGAAACAATTGGTGGATCATCTGTATAAAGAAAATATTCAATCGCTGATTATTGAAGGCGGAACTCACCTCTTGCAATCTTTTATTGAAAATAAATTGTGGGATGAAGCAAGAGTTTTTACGGGTGATTCAGTTTTGAATGATGGAGTAAAAGCTCCTGCCATCAGTGGCGAAATTTTTACGAATGAGAAAATTGGTTCAGATGAACTGACAGTTTTTTTACCAAAATAATTTAACTCTTATTATTTACAATACTGATTATATAGCTGTATGGCCTCTTCGTTACGCAAATTTGCCCCGTTCAAAAAATCACTGCATGCATCAGCTTTCCGGTTCAGTTGCAAATACAATAAGCCCCTGTTTTTAAATGCAATTGAAAAATCAGGTTTATGTTTAAGTGCAAGTGTTAGATGTTGTTCACAGCTTATATAATCTTTTTTGCTGAAATCAACATTGGCAAGTGTATTATAGCAATCAATATTTTCCGAATCCAGCTCGAGGCATTTTTTGCAATCTGCTATTGTTCCTTCCATATCATTCAACATAAATTTGATCTGTGAACGGCTGGAATAAATTAAACTTTGACCGGAATCTATTTTTGCAGCCATGTTAAAATCAGCAAGTGCCGATATGTTGTCTTTAATTCTTAAATAAGCCAAGCCGCGGTTGTAATAGGTGCGCCCTTCATCCGGTTTCAGTTTAACGGCTTCAGTGTAATCACTGATGGCTTCATTATGCATGTTTAATTTTTCATAAGCAAGCCCTCTGTTTCCATATGCCCTGGCAATGTAATCAACGGCAGGGTTTTTAGCAATAATGTCGCTCAAAAGAGAAATATCGTTTTGCCAGGCAAGATTTCTTTTGACAACAGAAAAAGTAAAAAATGCAATATAAAAGATAAACAATGAAATTAAATACGGATAATATTTATTGAAAAAATATTTTTTTTTCTCTTTCACGTCAATGATAAAAAACAAAGGCAGCAAATACAAACCTATGTAGGGAAAATATGCATAACGGTCTGCAACAATAAACAACCTCGAAGGAATAAGTTGAATGTTGATGGCAATAGTTATTAAGAACAAGCCGGCACAAAGGATGACCTGCTTATTCCTTCGCGCTTTGTAAACAAGAAACAATAGCAAAAGAAATAATATAGCTGCAGCATAATATTCCCACGGAAGCAATGAGCCATTTTTAGGCGGGTAAACATAAATGGAACAAAGATTAACTGGTAAAATAAATTTGAATAGATAAAAAACAAAAGAATAACAGGCAATAAAAAAAATATCCACCGCAGAGTATGAAATCAACATACCTTCAGCAATATTTTTCATGGTTGAGGAATTCATCAACGTAATTATTCCGAACAAAATACTTAAGAGAAAAAAAGGAATTTTTTCCAGGATTACTTTTTTTGACAACAATTTCCTGCCAAGATAAAAGTCAAGTAAAAGCAGTAGTACGGGAAGTGTTACCGCCTGTGCTTTTGAAAAAAGTGAAAGAATAAAAAACAGTCCGGTGAGGATAATATTTTTTAGTTGCTGTTCTTTCAAAAATTTCAAATAATAAATTAAGGCAAGCAAATAAAAAAAAGTGTACATGCTGCTGCTTCTTGCTGAAATCCATGAAACAGCTTCCACATTCATCGGGTGAATACCAAAAAGCAAAGCAACGATAAGCGCAATTGTAATGTTACCGGTAAGTAATTTTATAAATTTATAAATAAGAAAAATATTTGCGAGATGAAAAATCAAATTAACTAAGTGCAATGGGAATGTATTTAATTCCGAAAAATGGTAATTGATCGCAAAAGACATCACCGGCAACGGCTGATACATTATGACATAATAATTGGTAAAAAATCCTTTAATGCTTTTCCAGGCAAGATGGGTTACTTCGGGATAATTTGAAAAATATTCATTGTCATCAAATGTGAGAATATTTCCATGGAGTGCATTTGAATAAATAAATGCAACTAAAATAATAATTCCCGCAAGAAAGTAGTTGGGATGTAAAATTGCTTTTTGTTTAGCAGCAGCTTCTGCTTTTGCAGTTGTTTGCTTTGGTAAGGAAGGTGGAGCTTTTTTTCTCATTTAATAAGAATCACCAGAAAAATTTAAATGTCGAAATGTTTTACAATACCCATTATACCATCATTCCATCATTCTTTTCAATTTGCTATTGTCAGTTTTTGCAAAAAATCTTTTCCGTTAATCGCAGCATGGATCATATAAATTCCATTTGTTAATCCTAATGAATGACTGTTGAAAATTTTAAAAATTTTTCCACTGTTCATTGTATCGTCCATTAATTCTTTCACCAGCTCACTTGCACTATTATAAATTTCCACCTGAACAGTTGATTTGTTTTTCAATGTCATATTTAAAACAAAATTTTCTTTTGCAGGATTTGGATAAACACTGAATGACTCTGATTGCAAAACATTTTCAGTAACACTGACAGGCAACGATCTGATACTATCCGGGTAAACGATACTCGTAACGGTTTCTGTTCCGAATAGAGTAGTGGTATTGATTTGTAAAAGCGGAATACTTTTATTTTTTCCAATCCATTTATATTCTGTTGTAAGCGGGCGGTCAATTCCGAAACCAATTCCTGTTACCAGGTAATTTATTGAATCATGAGCTGCAATTGTGGATGTGACTCGCAAAGCATCAAACGTACCGTAAGGAGTAATGAGGGTTCCCCATCCGTCAGCAAGATTTACGCGATGAAGACTGTAACCATAATAAAGAGTACTTGGAATAGTTAACGAAAAATCAGCGTTGCACGAATCATTGTCATTATAATTAAGAGGTAAATTATAAATAATGTCCATGCTGTTCATGGTGAGTGGTGTATCAAATCCGTTGATATTCGCACCGTATCCGACCATCCTGAACTGTGCAGAACTCCTGTAATAAAAGTTAAACACATCTCCAACCTGGATTCCTGCAACAGGCGGGAATGCAAATTGTCCGCGTGTGGCAACATTTGCCCTATTGGGGTTAAATGATACATCTGCAAAAGCAAGCTGATAGGTCGTTGCTGTTTGAGCAACACTTAAAAAAGTATCAATGTTCTGTGCAATCCATTGCAACTGCGAAAAATCCCAGGTAAAATTTGCTCCTGTCGGAAGCGGATCAATTGCCGCAGTCACTAATCCATAACTTACACGGATAGTATCACCGGCTGCAGGCATATCGTTCTGATCAATTATAATTTGGGCGCTTGATGCACATGAAAAAGTAATTGCAATGATAAAGAAGTAAAGTTTTTTCATCTGTTTTTCTATTTATTACAAACTTACGGAAGAATTTCCATTCGTAAAAATTGTTCATTTGTTAAGCTTATAATCAGGCAAAAAATATTTATTCGATTCCTGACGCGCTTTTTAAAAAAAATCATGTAGGTTTGGTTTTTTTAAATTCCATTCAAATAACAACGTAACAAACTTACTATTCCGATTTATTCAAATGTTCCGAATAACAATATGAGCACATCCCGCCAACTTGCCGCTATACTGTTTGCCGATATACAGGGCTATACTGCACTGATGCAGGATGATGAAGCCAAAGCAAACTCTTTTCGGGAAAAACTTAAAAGGAATTTAGACGAGGAGACTCTTCTTCATAACGGACGCATTCTAAAGTTAAGCGGAGATGGGGCGTTATGTAGTTTCAATAGTGCTATTGAAGCTGTGCGTGCCGCTATTGGAATTCAGGAGGCAATGTTCATGGAGCCAAAGGTCCCGTTGCGTATTGGCATACACTTGGGTGACGTGATGTTTGAAGATGGAGATGTTTATGGTGACGGTGTGAATGTCGCTTCAAGAATTGAATCATTTGCCGTGCCCGAAGCAGTTTTTATTTCAGGAAAAGTGTTTGATGAAATAAAAAATCAGAAGGACATTGAAGCAGTTTCGCTCGGAAGATATTTACTCAAAAATGTAAAAGAGCCGGTGGAAATATATGCCATCAGTAACTCCGGTTTACAGGTTCCGGATAAAATTAAACTCGCAGGGAAGGGTGTAAAATATTCAGAGCACAGATCAGTAAAAAATTTAAAATCAACAATCCTAAAAATCGGGATACCCATCATAGCGGCCTGCATTCTTGGATTTTTATTTATTCCTTCATGGTTTAAAAAACAAAACGCACGAAATGTTTTATTGCCTGCCATTCAAAGATTAGTGGATGAAAATTTTCGTCCGCCAACTGAAGCATTGGATATGGCAGTGGAAGCGGAAAAATATATTCCTGCTGATTCTGCATTAATCAAATTGTGGCCATTAATTTCTACTGATGTTTCCTTTGAAACAAACCCGGCAGCAGCTGAAGTGTTTTGGAAAGATTATGACAAACCGGAAGCTGCATGGCGTACTGCTGGTACCACACCATTAAAGGGCTGGCGCTTTCCACGCGGCTATGTTCGAATGGAAATAAGAAAGAACGGTTTCCAAACCATTGAATATGCCGGACCGTGGGCTTACGGAAAATTGGGAAATGAATTATCACAACTGAAATTAGATTCTGCAGGAAGCCTTCCGGAAAACATGGTGCGTATTCCAATGAGTAAGCCCGACATGTATATAGTCGGACTGGAACAGTATGGCGGAAAAAATGTAGGCGAATTTTTAATTGATAAGTATGAGGTTACCAATAAAGATTTCAAAATATTTATGGATGCTGGAGGATATACTCATAAATTATATTGGAACCATCCTGTTAGTGCCAATGGAAAAGAAATTCCTCTTGATTCAGCTTTGGTATTATTTACTGACAAAACAGGAAGACAGGGACCAGCCAATTGGGAAGCCGGCACTTATCCGGATGGACAGGAAAATTTTCCGGTAACAGGAGTTTCATGGTACGAAGCTTCGGCTTATGGAGCTTACGTCAAAAAACAACTTCCCACCGTTTTTCACTGGGGCGCTGTAGCTGCCACTTCGCGTACACAGTTCATTGTTCCGTTAAGTAATTTTAATGGTAAATCTGCTGTTGATGTTGGAAGCAATCCCGGCTATTGTTCATTTGGTGTTTATGACCTGGCGGGCAATGCACGTGAATGGTGCTTCAATGAAAGTACGAATCGGGGTCAACATTTTATATTAGGTGGGGGATGGAATGATCCGAAGTATGCGTTTAATGACAGCTATACACAATCGGCATCAGACAGAAGCATAACAAACGGTTTCCGTTGCATCAAAGAGCTTCCCGGAGATACCACTTTGGCTGGTCTGACTGGAGAAGTATCACTTGCTTTCCGTGACTACCGGAAAGAGAAACCCGTGGACGATAAGACTTTTGCTTTTATACTTAACCAGTATGCTTACGACAAAAAACCTTTGGATGCCAAAACAGAAAAAACTATTGAGGGCGAAAGCTGGATAGCAGAAAAAATTTCATTTGATGCAGGTTACAATAATGAACGATTGGATATATACCTGTATTTGCCAAAAAAATTTAAGGCACCTTTTCAACCGGTTTTGTTTTTTCCCGGCTCAGGCGATATTTTTTCAAAACAATACGATCCGCAATCCATCAATGGACGAATTGATTTCATATTAAAAAGCGGAAGGGCTATAATACGTCCTATATATAAAGGAACTCATGAAAGGCATGATGATTTGAAATCAGATTTACAGGACACAACAGTTTTTTATAAAGATCATATTATTATGTGGCGCAAAGAAATCGGCAGAACAATAGATTTCCTTGAAACACGAGCCGATATGCAGGCGGATAAAGTTGGATTTCTTGGTTGGAGCTGGGGAGGGTTTCTTGGAGGTATTATTCCTGCTATTGAGAAAAGAATTAAAGTTGTTGTTCTCAATGTTGGTGGGATGGAAATGCACAAGGCTTTGCCCGAAGCGGATCAAATAAATTTTCTGCCACGTGTTACACAACCGGTATTAATGCTGAATGGAAAGCATGATATGTATTTTCCTGTTGAAACCTCGCAAAAACCCATGTACGATCTGTTAGGGTCACCAAAAGAAGATAAGAAAATTATCATTTACGAATCAGGACATTTGGTACCGCGAACTGATTTTGTAAAAGAAACACTGCTATGGTACGATAAATATCTCGGGAGGGTGAAATAATTTCCGGGATGCTGACACATATTTTATTCCTTCACAAATTTTTTCACCACCTTGTCTTTTCCATCATTTACCGTTACAAAATAAATTCCTTTTGAAAATAATTTTACATCTATATCTTTTTTAGAATTAAAATCCGGGTTGCGGATTTGTTCACTATATAATAATTTTCCAACAGCATCGTGTATAGTAATCCCCGCGGTTAAATTTTTTCCTGTTGTGACAAAACAGCTTATATGATCTGTAACTATAGTTGGCTGAATGGTAAACCACAGGGAGTTTCCCGGAGGAGACAGGGGAGCATCAATAGACAATGGTGTTCCCGCATTGCAACTTGCCAGATCTAATGAGCCGTTGGTAAAGCTTATAGGTGTACCGGCTATTGCTGAATTACCCACAAACGATATAGGCAGCATCGTGTTTGGGGTATTAGGATTACCACCGCCTAACCCAACATACAAAATTCCGTTAAGTAAAAAACATCCGTAGCCGTTAAGGGTATTCATGCTGAAAGGATATTGTTTGATCACCTGTCCTGTTGGGGAAATTACCATTATTGAGTCGGTATTGGGTGTTGCCAAACCCATCAGGCACCAGGCATTTCCGGCATCGTCAACTGCTAAGTCTGCAATGGTAAATTTAAGCTGAGGTGCTGAATATACCTGTGTAAAAGAAGTGCCGTCATACTTGTCAAGGCAGGAGGCGCCATAAGAATTATAGTAAAGGTAATTACCGGCTCCTGCTGAATTAGACAATGAACAGTTAGACGTGGCAGGATCTGCGAGCCATGCGGCACCATCATAGTAAGCCGCACTGGAAGCTGAATGTGAATAAAAGGTCGGACTAAATGCGCCACCACTGAGATTATTGCAAAAACTAAGTGAGTTGCCGGGAGATGTTGCGCTTACTATAATGCCGTTGTTAGTGATAACACCTCCGTTAATTGCATATTCTGATACCTGCGATCCGCTGATACCCCAAAAAGTATTTGGGGTACATGTAATTCCGATCAGAGATTCATTTTTAAAAACAGGAGCACCGGGTTCATTTAGAGGAGGAACTGGGGGCAGATCATTTTCACTCAAACCGGCATCGCGGTTCACTTGTGCTTTTAACGTTAGGCTGAAACAGATTAAAATAAGAGTGTAAATATTTTTCATAGTTTTTATATTTTTACCAAATGTAGTACTTTATTTTTTCAAACTTCTTTACAGCTTTTTTGTAATTAGCCTGTGAGTTTACTCTTTCACAAACTTCTTCAGCACTTTTTCTTTTCCATTATCAATACTTACGAAATAAATTCCTTTTGAAAAATTGCTGATGTCTATTGTCAATTGTCTGCCTGCCCCGTATTTATCAGGGTTGTCAGTTGCCTGTTGTGAGAAAAGTTCTATACCGAGAACAGTATAAATTTTTATTGGTGCAGCAGCTTCAGCAGGAAGATTAAAAATGGTAATTTCATCTGTAGCAGGGTTGGGTACTATAATAATTTCAATACCGGAACCGGATGTTATCCGCTGCGGATCGCCAATAGGAGGAGGGCACACAATAATAACTGCATAAGAAGCAGAGAAATCGGTGCACAAATTACTATCGGTTAGTTCAACTTTATAAAACCCGTTTGCTGTTGCATTGTAAAAAGAATTTGTGGCCCCGGCAATGGGAGCAGCATAGTGATACCATTGGTACGTATATCCGGTGGCGGTATTCACCATGAAGTGAACAGTATCACCAGCGCAAATGGCGCTGCTGGCTGGAGGTGTTATTATAGCAACAGGATTGGGAACCGAAGTTACGGTTACGCTGACACTGTTGGTGCAGCCAAAAGCATTAGTAACATAAACGGTATAAATGCCAGCCGTATCAGCAACAACACCCTGAGAACTTGCAACTATGCCACCGGGTAATGACCACAGATAGTTGGTAAAGCCCCATCCGGCATCCAGGAACGTGCTTCCACCGGGACAAATAACAAGAGAGCCGGTAATAAATGGAACAGGAAGAGGATTTACAGTAACAGTTATATTTCCACTTGCGGTGCAGCCGCTGGCATTGCAAACAGTAACCGTATAAATGCTGGTAACGGCAGAAGATACATTAATTGTTTGTGTGGTGGCGCCTGTTGCCCATAAGTAACATGAATATCCAGAGCCGGCATTCAGTGTGGTGGAACCACCCTGGCAAATTGAAGTAATTCCGGTAATGGTTGGCGGAGGTAGGGGGAGGTTTACATTAATAGTCACAGAAGCACATGCAGTAACTCCGCAGGTATCTTCGGCACGGACATAGTAAGTGGTGGTATCTGTAGGAGAAAAAGTCGGACTGTAGCCATTGGCGATTATTGTACCTCCACAGGAATCAGCATACCAACGAAATAACCCAGTTGTACTTAAAACTCCGCCAATTTGTGTGAGAGTTACTGATTGATTTGAGCAAATGGTGTTGTTGGTTGCGTTGGGGTTAATGCTTGTGGGAGCAGAGGAACAAATAGGAGAGGGGCAATTAAAATTAAAACCCAAAGTCAGATATGCCCCATAAAGGTGATTTGTTTTAAACATAATTAAATATGTAGTACCTGATGTTAACGGACCAAAACTTGCATCCCAAATTGCTGTATTAGTGCCATGTCCTGCACATATCCAGTTATGTTCATTAAAGCCAAGTAAACTATCTTTATAATAAATGCCTATCTCAAGCTGTGACAATGAGCCTGGACCATGATGTAAAGAATAAATTCCTGTTGTATCAGGAGTGAATGTATATAATTTTTCAATAGCTTCATGAACTAAAGTTCCACAACTGTTCATGCTCCATGCTCCTTCAATAATCGGGTTAGCATTGTATAGAAATCCAAAAAATGTGTTACAATTTAAGGAAGATATATTGGCGGGATTGGGAATTCTTTTTCTGTTTACTGTTGAATTTGCGCTATAGGTTCCGCACTTATCTCTGAAATAAAAATCATAAACAGAATCTGGCGTAAGACCATAAAAAGTATAAGGTGAAACGGGATTATGAATAATGGTTCCGTTGATTCCCGACAAGGTATCATTTCCCGGAATAAAACCTTTCAGTCCGTGTTCAATTACCATATCATCAAAAGTTCCGTCCCACGAAACTGAAATAGAATCAGGAGTAATATCATAAAACTGTACATTAGAAACATGGGGTTTTGACAACAAAAAGGTTAACGTCTGAGGTGGATCAGAAGTCGGATTTGCGCAGGCATAATCAATTAAAATATCATAAGTGAAACCGTTAGTAGCGGAAATATAAAATTTGTCATAATACAGTTGCTGCTGATTATTCCAAACCGAACTAAAAGGAATTAAACATGTATATCCTGTAGAATCACAATTAGTCAAAGTAGAAATTTTATATGAAACCGGAAACCAAACATTGCCCCAGGGAGAGATCATTTCTAAAATATAATTATTAGTACATTGTGCTGTGAACCTGATAATGTTTTCACCACACCAGGAAACATAACAACCGCCACTATGAAAATTGCTTATTGTGTCAAAATATAAATAAATAGTGGTGTCAGGATTTATAACATAAACAGAAGGGCAAGTAAAATTTACTGCTGTATTTTTTTCAACATTCTGCCCCTTCACATTTCCCCCAATCATCCCGCAAATCACAATCAACAAAATAATTTTTTTCATCCCTTTAAATTTTCAAGTTAAGGTTTCATCCACCAAAGTTATTCTTTTCTGCATACCGTATTACGGCATTTTAAAGTAATTAAAAAAATCATACTTTCATCGTATTGCAGCATCCAGAAAATAGCAGGAAGTTTACGGCAATCTTTTTTTTTATCCTGGATATAATCCTTATGCCCAGAACAAAAATCATTTCCGGTTTCAGCAAGCGCGAGATGCAGGTGCTGCTCTTATTAAGTTTTAATCTTACGAAAAAAGAAACAGCCAAATTATTATTTATCAGTTACCTCACGGTCAGAACCCATGTGACCAATATGTATGCCCGGCATGAGGTGAGTTCAATTCAATCTTTGCTGATGATTGCTGTGCTGGGCAACCATATTAAAGGAATATTTTTTAACAACAATGGCGGGCTTACCTCTTCAATATGTCTCAACTGACTTATTAACCCGATAAAATACATCAATTGATGTATTGTAAGGTCAGTTAATGATGCTTTCCTTTGTGCGGGTTATCAGAACAGATACGATAACAGCGTTCTTTAACAAGTTATTTCAATCAACCTGCCAATTAAGCTAAATAACTGACTATCAGCCACCGCTAACCGGTTAGCCGCCTTAGCTATTCGGTTAGCGGTGTCAGCTATTCGGTTAGCGGCTTCAGCGGGTTGGTTAGCAGGGTCTGCTAAATGGTTATCAGTATCTGCTATATAGTTGGCCATTTCAGCTAATTGGTTGCGGGCATCAGCAATTCAGAAATTTATCATTGCTGGTCAAAAGTTAATCATTGCTGGTTGGTTGCCTGTTTCAGCTATTAAGTTGCCGCAATCAGCAATATGGTTACCGGTATAAAAACATCCTGTTTTGACTTTGTAAATACATTTATTATAAAAAACACATTAAATAAATCAAATATTAATCTTTAAAAATTTAACAACATGCCAGAACCGATAAAAAGAGCATTCCACATTTCTGATCCTGAAATGATAGGGGATGCACGAGTTAAACATGCCGCTTTTTTAGAAGACAAAGCGGATTTTGTGGTTTATGATGCTGACTTTGATGATCCATTTTCAGATAATTTTCTCGCTGACATTGACGCAGCCGAAGTTACCGAAGATGATGAAACCATACTGGACCAGCAGCAACAGCTTACTGTGAAAGTAGAAAAGGAAATGGATAAATGCCGCGACAAGTTCCAGGACAGCAAGCCCTTTATCATCAAAGCATTTCCGGATGATACCGAAATTCAAAATGAATTCGGATTTAATGATTATAAGAAAGCACAAAGCAACCAGGGAGTTTTCACCAAATTCATGCTCAAGTTTCACGGTGTTGCTACCAAGTACAATACAGAACTGATTGCCAAAAATTATTTACAGCCCAAAATTGATGAAATATTAACACTCTATACCAAGTTGCGCGATGCCGATGTGGCGCAGGAATTATTTATTAAAAACCGTCCTGTAAAAACTAAAGAACGCATAGTGAAATATAATAAAGCATGGAACGGTGAACAACTGATATGCGCAGCCGGCAAACGGATTTATAAAGATGATTATGCTAAATACCAGCGCTACCTGCTTCCGCCCGGTGAAGAATCGCCCGAAGCGCTTTCTATAAAAGGCACAATTACCAATTCGGTTTCTAATGCTCCTGAAGAGGATGTAAATGTACAGATAGAAGCTAACGGGATTTTAGTTTTAAGCAACGGCCTGGGACTTTACGGCATTGGCGGGCTTCCGGCAGGAACCTACTCACTCAGGTTTATAAAAACCGGGTTGCAGGATAAATTAATGGATGCCGTGGTGGTAACGGATGGCGAAGTAACCACGTTAAATGTGGTGATGGATCCTGTGTGATGAGGGGATTGGGTAATTGGGATAATTGGGTAATTGGGATAATTAAGGTAATTGGGTAATTGGGGTAATTAAGGTAATTGGGAAAACCGTTCCGGTAAATGGGGACGGTTTTTTTTATTTACTTTTGATTAAAAATAATTACAATGGAATTTGAGCACATCACATCTGACAGCAACATACTTGGCGGCAAGCCATGCATTACCGGAACTCGCATAAGCGTGGATATGATTTTGGAATGGATAGCATCAGGAGCTTCTATTGCCGATGTGGTAAAAAATTATCCGTCCCTTTCAGAAGAAGCCGTAAAGGAAGCGGTGCTTTATGCATCAACTATTTAACCAGGACATTTCTCTTTTACCGCCATTTATAATTATTGTCGAGAATAGTGGCGGTGAAATAAAAATACGCATCCGGAATAATTTGTTCTGAAAACATTTAGTAAAAACTCTTGAGATGAAAACATTTTATAAGATTATTTTAATGTTCAATGTGCACTATTCAATTTTCAATGTTCCATGTTTTTCTCAAACTGCTCCGGGGATTGAGTGGGCAAAATGTTACGGAGGTTCTGATGATGATGGGGCATATTCTATTGATCAAACAACTGATGGAGGTTATGTAGTAACCGGCCGTTCAAATTCCACTAACGGAGATATAACAATCCATTATGGTTCCACTGATTATTGGGTGGCAAAAATTGATAGTGCAGGAACTATACAATGGCAGAAATCATTAGGCGGAACCGATACTGACATAGGAAATTCCATTCAGCAAACAACTGATGGGGGTTTTGTAGCAGCAGGAATTTCATTTTCGAATGACAGTAATGTAACGGGCAATCATGGTGGCGCTGATTACTGGGTGGTAAAGCTCGACAGTGCGGGCAGCATTCAATGGCAAAAAAGTCTTGGCGGTACAGGCTGGGATGGTGCCACATCTGTTTTGCAAGCTGATGACGGAAGCTATGTGGTTGCAGGCTTGTCAACATCCAATGATGGTGATGTAACCGGCAATCATGGCGGCTATGATTACTGGGTTGTAAAACTTGATAGCAGTGGCAACCTTCTATGGCAAAAATGTTTTGGAGGAACAGCAGATGATGGTGCTGAATTTATTAAACAAACCAATGACGGAGGATATATGGTAGTTGGTGAGTCAAATTCCAATGATGGAGATGTAACAGGTAATCATGGCAACTTTGATTACTGGGTTGTAAAAATTGATTCGGCCGGAACTATTCAATGGCAAAAATCATCAGGAGGTACAAATCTTGATTATGCATATTCCTTTTGCCAGTCAGCTGACGGAAGCTATATGGTATTCGGTAATACATTTTCAAATGACAGTGATGTAACAGGCAATCATGGCGGTTCTGATTACTGGGTAATTAAGCTTGATAGTTCAGGTAGTTTTCAATGGCAGAAATGCTTTGGCGGAACTGGTAACGAGAGGGCACAATCTATTGTGCAAACAACGGATGGCAGGTATGTGCTTGCCGGTTTTTCAAATTCCAATAACGGAGATGTAACAATCAGTTATGGCAACGGAGATTTCTGGATAGTAAAGATAGACAGTTCCGGAACTATACACTGGCAGAAATCATTAGGAGGAACAAATACAGATTGGGCATATTCCATTCAGCATACTACAGATGGCGCTTATGTGATTGCCGGTAATTCATATTCCATAGACAACGATGTATCAGGAAACCATGGTAACGGAGATTATTGGGTTGTTAAACTCAGACCGGAGGAGGGAACCGGCATTCCCAATTTTCAATATTCAATCACGAATCTTCAAATTTCCCCCAACCCCGCAAAAGAGTTTACAGTTATCAATTACCAATTTATAAAAGGAGATGAAATACGAATTATCGATGTGTTAGGTGAAACAATTTTTGCAAAAATCTTTTCATCTCCAACTTTAAACTTTAAACTTCAAACCTTAAACTATCCTGCGGGAGTTTATTTGTTTAATCTTGCTAATGAAAAAACACGAGAGAGGGTGAATGGGAAAATTGTGGTTAGCAATTAAAGAAAAGCGGTTAATCAGATCTAAACCTTAAACTCAAGACACTGCCTGTTCAAAAGTATAGCGTAAAACCCCGGTCTTTTTTTAAAATAATTTGCAATTTTTGCAGATGACCTATATTTGCTCCGCAAGAAAAAAGAAAAAAAAATGAAAAAATATTTTTGTGTAAAATTTATTTTTCTCCTGCTGATTTCAGCATCAAGTCATTTTGCAAATGCGCAGCATCAAGATTCGACAGGTTCCGAACCAGCAAGCCTTGTAAAATGGATGACACTAAAGGAAGCGCAGGAGCAGAATAAAAAAACTCCCAAGCCTTTCCTGATAGATTTTTACACAGGCTGGTGCGGCTGGTGCAAGCACATGATGCGCACCACTTATTCCACTTCTGATATTGCCAATTATATTAATACCTGGTTCTATCCCGTAAAATTTGATGCTGAAACTAAGGATACAGTTTATTACAGGGACACAGCTTATGTAAATAAAGGAACCGGTCCCAGGGCTACCCATGATCTTACACTTAAGTTTTTAGGACATAATATTTCCTATCCTTCCACAGTTTTTATTACTAATAATTTTCAATATACACTGAACTCATCAGGATATTTGGAAGTAAAAACTATTGAACCGATTTTAATTTATATAGTGGAAAATATTTTTAAAACAGCACAGTATGAGGATTTTAAGAAAAATTTTCAAAAAGCTTTTTATGATTCATCTGCTGTAGAGAATAAAGTATTGAAGTGGCATACTTTCAATGAAGCGCTTGCTTTAAGTAAAACAACTCCTAAAAAACTTCTGGCTTTCGTTCATACTGACTGGTGTAATGGCTGCCGGGTAATGTATAAAACTACATTTGCAGATACAGCTATTTCAAATTATGTGAATAAAAATTTTTACCTTATTGATTTCAATGCCGAATCAACTGATACCATTTTATATAGCGGAAATACTTTTAATAATAACCACGCTAACGGATTGCCATTTCATCAATTGGCAGTTGCACTTTCAGGGAATTCGCTTTCATTCCCCACTACTGTTTTTATTGATGAAAATTACAAGACTTTAGATGCGATCCCTCATTACCTTGCGCCCGAAACAGTAGAAACAATAGCTCATTTTTACGGAGAGGAAGCCTACAAGAACTCTAAATGGGAAGATTTTATAAAAAAATTCCAGGAAGAAAGGAAGAAAGCTGTTAAATAACATTATTTGTTTTATTAGCAATTTCAGATTGATAATTTGTTTGGAATAATTAAGCGACAGTTATGGAAACGATCTGTTATTTATTCACATTCTTTCTGAGACTTTATAAGATGTTGAATTTACTTTGAAAAGCGGCACTTCATCAAATATTTGACAGTGTGGATGTAACAGAAAAATCAATACTTACGTACAAAAAGTCGGTCGTGTGGCTGAGTGGTCAGGCAAAGATCCGCAAGATCTTCCACAGTAGTTCGAATCTACTCCCGACCTCAAAAGTTTTTTTTATTTCAGGAATTTTTTGATATTAATTCTTGTAATCCTTTCCCAGCAGTCATTTCCGGATGAATTGTTTTTTTTTAAAATTTGGAATTTATTAAAACATTTTCTAATTTGGCGGTTTAAAATATGAAGATTATGACCTTATTCTTATTTTGAAAATTTTATTACCCCATTTTTAAACTAAAATAACTCTTATATTTTTATGCCTGAATTACTTTGTAAAATTTTAGGTCATACCTGGCATTATAAAGACTATACCAATGCCATGCAGCCGGATGGAACTCCATATACGTACACTGAATCGAAAAGGTGTTTCCGGTGTAATTTAAAATTAGTCCAGTTGTATGATGGAGAATGGGAGCAACCGCCACTGGAAAAGAAATCCAAAAAAATTCCAGAAGAAAATAGTTTCAGGTAATTGTCATGAACCAAATTTTTTTGATCCAATGGTAATAGTTTTTTTTCTTTTCTTACGACCGTTCTAAAAGTTAAAATATTCAGTTCATAGTTTTTCAATCATTTGTCACTGAAGAAGTGAAAAGTCATTGTTTTGTAAAAATTGCTTTTTGTAAAATTTTATGAAATTCCTCTGCGTTATGCATCAAACTTTAAAATCTAAACACTATGCAAAGAGAATTCATTTTTACGGACAAATGGTTAGACCTTGTGTTCGAAAACCGCAATCAATCTTATGGTGCTTATGTATTGCGCAAACGTTTACCCGGTAATATCCTTGTCGGATATTTAACAGCTCTTATTTTTACAGCCACAATTGTTTTTACAGGATACCAGTTAAGTAAAATTTCGGGACTGGATATTAAAATTTTAAATACCGATACTTATAAACTTACGACCTACGAGGCAGTTCCATTGCCAATTGAAGAACCTCCGTTACAAAAAGAGGAACATAAAAACCCACCGCCACCACCATCAATGGAAAAATTGATTCCTGTTGTTATGGACAGTGCAATTGTTATTGACGAGAAAGAAAAAGATTCAGAAACGAAGGATATTAATGATTCAAAAGATGTTGCTGACCTTAATGTTACTGCAAGCAACAACAAGACAAATGGGACAGAAAAAACAGATATTAAAGAACCAACCAGGCCATTATCAATTGCAGGAGTGGAGAAAATACCGCAGTTCCCCGGTGGCGATTTGTCGCTGCAGAAATTTATGCGTAACAACACCAACTATCCTCATCGATATCTCCGCGATGATATTTCGGGTACGGTTTATATTTCTTTTGTGGTTGATTCTTCAGGAAAAGTTACTGAAATAAAACTTGCTCATGGTATAGGTGGATTTCCTGAATTTGCTGATGAAGCAATAGAAGCAATTTCAAAAATGCCGCGATGGATTCCCGGTCAGCAAAATGGAACGCATGTGCCGGTTCTATTAACACTTCCAGTTAAATTTTCATTAAAAAAAGATTTTTAAAATACGGGTTAGTTTTAGTTTTATCCGGATTTTTTTTATAGCTCCGGATTTTTTTTGAAAGGCAATCTTTAATGCAATGCCTTCATCACTTTTATTCTTTCTGTACCGCTATCACGCTTTACACAAAGAAAATAGATTCCAGTTGGCAATGATGAACCAAAATAAAAAGTTTTTTGATCAATAGCAATAGGAAATGTACCAATGCATTTTCCGAGAGCATCATATATATTAATTTCTGAAGCAGGATTTTTTGCAGAAAAATTAATTACAAAATTATTTTCAAACGGATTCGGGAAAGCAATCACTGTACTCCCTGAGTTTAGTTCATCTACACTATTTGCAATGCAGAAAATTTCTGATCTGAAATCGGATTGTACAAAGGCGGGCAATCCTAAAGCAGAAGTAATTCCCATAAAGTTAGGATCAAGGTCAATGCCGTTATCAATATAATTGCATCCAGTTCCCTGGACTAACGGGCTACTAATTACACCTAAAAACTGACTGAACGATCTGCATGCATAAATTTTTCCATCGGAGGCCATTTGCAGGGCGTAAATATCAGGGGTAAAGCTCAAAATTGTTTTTGAAGCAATTATTGCAGCAGTATTTCCTGCTGCTAAATCAAATTGAACCAACGTGCCTGAAGGATCATAAGTGCTCGCATAAAGTAAATGCCCGTCACCGGAAAGTTCCATCCCATAAACATGAGCGTATAAGGGGAGAGCTATTGCATTTGAAACAACGCCTGATGTAGTATTAAAATCTAAAATTTGTATCGTATCCAAATATCCGGCAGCTAAAGCTAATTTATCACCGCAGGATGAAAATTTCATCTGTCCGTATGTATTTTGATTTACAGTGAGTGAATGAACTATTCCTGCATAGCTAATGACAGGAGTTGTTTGAAATCCTGTTGATGTAAGGCTATAAACATAAAATGCATCGGAGCCCCATTCATGAATTGCCACCCAGTAATCAACTCCGTTTGCATTTTTAACAGCAGTTAATTTTTCTGTAACATTGTTTAAAACAAGAACATTTTTAGAAGTAATATCCCCATTACCTGCCTGCAGATTCATATCCACAATTGAATAACGAAACCCATTAGATCCTCCGAATTCATCGGTTGTAAAAATGTAATAAAAATTAGCGCTTCCGGGTTGAGGAACAATTAGAGCAGCCTGGGTGGATGATGATCCTCCGAGTAAACCGACTCCATTTGGCATCACCTGGTGATTTTTATTCCAAACTGAAATGCCATCTGTATAAAAAAGAAGACTGCCGGAAATGTCAGAAATAGATGCGCATCCTTCGTTGGTAACTAAAGTAGTTGAAGAAATTGCAACCGGGCTTCCGCTAGTAAAATCAAGTCCGGCATGTACACCAAAATACCAATTGGCAGTCTCCTGCTGTGAAAAAGTGGTGGTGCTGATGAAGATAAATGCGATAAGGAATTTTTTTCTCATAAGCTGTTTTTTTTATTTTTTTGTTATATACTCCGTACCTAATTTAATTCATAAATTGAAGAATTTGTTTTTAAAGGTTCATATTTTCTTCTTTCAAATATAATAAAAAAAATGATTAAAATTTTATTTCGGTTGTTTTTCGGATTTATAAACAACATTTATTTGAATAATTCCAATACCACTTTTTCCTTTTTTACTTTTGCCGCATGAAGTACCAAAAAATTACGCCTTCAATCATCAGGGAATTAAAAAATATCATAGGAGAAAATTATGTGTTTTCTGATGTGGAAAACCTGGAACATTATTCACAGGATGAAACAGAAGACTTGTCTTTTTTACCGGAAATAGTTGTAAAACCTCGCACGGCTGAAGAAATTTCAAAAATTTTAATTCTTTGCAATACTGAAATGATTCCGGCAACTCCCCGTGGCGCAGGAACAGGGTTGAGCGGTGGTGCATTACCTGTTTATGGAGGAATTGTTATTTCAATGGAGCGGTTTAATTCCATTTTGCAGATTGATGAACGAAACCTGCAGGCTACAGTTGAACCGGGTGTAATTAACCAGATATTCCAGGATGCAGTAATAGAGAAAGGATTATTTTATCCGCCTGATCCTGCAAGCCGTGGTTCTTGTTTCCTGGGAGGCAATCTTGCTGAATGTGCAGGAGGTCCTAAAGCTGTAAAATATGGTGTAACTAAAGATTATGTGTTGAACACCGAGGTTGTTCTTCCGTCAGGGGAAATCATCATGACCGGAGCAAATGTATTAAAAAATTCCACGGGATATAATCTGACACAATTAATGATTGGCAGCGAGGGCACATTAGGGATCATTACAAAAATTATTTTCAAGCTTATTCCTTATCCGAAACAAAATTTGCTGATGCTGGTTTCGTTTCTGTCCGCTGAAAAAGCATGTGAAGCTGTTTCGGCTGTATTCAGAGAAGGAATTGTTCCATCGGCAATGGAATTTATGGAACGTGATGCCATTGATTTTGTGCTTCAGTTTGTAGATGTGAAAATGAACATCAAAAATGAAATCCAGGCACATCTGATTGTTGAAGTGGATGGTAATGATGTGGACGTTTTGTTCAAGGAATGTGAAAAAATTTCAGAAATAATGTACCGGCATGAATGCGATGAAGTTTTATTTGCAGATACTGCACAGCAAAAAGCCGAAATTTGGAAGATGCGCAGATCAGCAGGTGAAGCTGTAAAATCTCATTCTGTTTATAAAGAAGAAGATACCGTTGTTCCGCGTGCTGAATTAGCCATTCTCCTTGACGGTGTAAAAAAAATTGGAAAAAAATATGGCTTTCGCTCTGTATGCTATGGTCATGCGGGTGACGGTAATCTCCATGTAAATATTATAAAAGAAAATATGAGTGATGCAGATTGGGCTGAAAAAGTTCCAACCGGCATTCGGGAAATTTTTCAATTGTGTGTCAGCTTAGGCGGAACTATTTCCGGAGAGCACGGGATAGGGTGGGTGCAAAAGAATTATATGGATATTCCGTTCAGCGAGAAGCAAATTCAATTGCAGAAAGGAATTAAAATGCTTTTTGATCCGAATATGATTTTAAACCCGGGGAAAATATTTGCATGACCCGGGACTTAACACTTTGGATGAATACAAAAAGTAATTTCTCAAAGTGCATTTTACGTTAGACAGGCGTGAGCATGCGCAGTGCAGGTTTAGGATAGTACTCATTTTTCCGGCAAATTAAAATTTATTTTGGTAAATTGAAAAATTTCCTTATTATTGTCACAAATTTTAGATTGTTTCTGATGCGACTGTTAATAATGCTTTTGCGTCAAACCCCATAATTGAGTGCTTTTGTGAGATTTTGATGAATTAGAGTTTAAAATACTTGCGTATTTATTAAGCTTGCTTAACTTGCTAAACAGAAGTTAAAGTAAAACTTTAAAATATAATGATTTTGTATGAGTAAGATTCTGCCTGCTGTTATTAATTCAATAAAATTTGAAGCGAAACTTTCATGCAGTGTATCTATTACAGATGCTGATGCAGAATACATTTTTACCAAGCACAGAGAATTAATTAAAACACTCCCCAAGCAACAGGCTTATAATATGAATTATCTGAAAAAAATAATGATGGAATATTTAGAGTCTAAGTATCCTGACCAGTACAAACCTGCGACAAGCATTGAGGAAATAATTAAAAATCTGAAGTGAATAAATAATAGTCTTTTTTAATCTCTATGACAAGGTCCGCTGAAAAAGGCGGACTTTTTTTGTTAGTGTTCCATTGAGGAAAACTTCGGATTTATCTAAATGAGAGGTTTTGTACATTTGTTTTTTGGTTGCATAAAAAATGCGAGTGGCAAATAAATTAAACCGGAGTGAACCGTAAGACTCATTTATATCTCAGGAGAATATTCTATTTTTTCAAATTATTTGATTCAACATTCTTCCGGCAACCAACAGTCAGAACATGGAATGTTAATGAAATTCAGACCCTTACTTTATTTTATGAAAAACAATGTTTGATAACTGGAATGATCCTGTCTTCAAAGAAAGGATAGACATTGTTTTTTCACAACGTGATAAAAACTATGGTGCTTATGCAATCAGAATACACTATAGAAAACGCCTGTTGTTTTCTTTTATTTTTACCGTAATATTCATCCTGATAATCTGCCTGAGTTACTTCATCACAGAACTATATACTAAAAAGGAAATATTGTCAAAACTGAAATTGTCAGAAATAATAATTCTTTCCACTCCTCCTCCGATTGATAAAACAGATCCGCCTCCCCTCCCTTTGGTGCCACCGCGTTTAGTCATTGAGCAAGCCATCAAGTTTGTTCCTCCGGTTGTTATAGATAATCCGATTAAAGAAGAGCAACCTCCTGTTCAGGAAAACATAATGGAAACGCAGACAGGTGTTCTGTTAGAGGAAAATACTAAAGAAAACACTCCGCCTCCTGAAAATCCTGTTATGCCCGAAGGAGATGCAGACAAAGTTTTCACTTTTGTTGAGGAAATGCCGTCCTTTCCGGGAGGTGATCAGAAAATGACAGAGTTTATTAAAAAAAATATAAACTATCCTGCAGTTGCATTGAATATTGAAATAGAAGGCAAAGTTTATATGAAATTTATGGTTGACAAAGACGGAAAAGTTCGCAATCCGGAATTAGTAAAAGGAATCGGTTATGGATGTGACGAAGAAGCAATGCGTGTAATCAATGAAATGCCTAATTGGATCCCGGGCAAACAAAACGGAGTAAATGTCAAAGTGGGAGGAATGACAATTTTTATTACATTCAAACTGAAATGAAAATTTATTTTGTGTACTTGAGATTAATCTCCTCATCCGTTGGAAAAATAATTTCTTTGTCACCTGCTTTTCGCGCCCAGAAAATATATTTACCAGTGCCAACACACGCATAAGCAGAAACGCTGTCTTTAGGAGCAAGGTTTGTCCGCATAAATGTTCGCCATTTTTTTGTAGTTTCCTGAACACCGATTTTAACATCTAAATTCTCATCGCATACATTTGTCAGATACACACGATAAGTGTTTGCGGCACTAAAACACTGCTGACAATTATCAGCCCATTTGGAACTTGTTTTTTTTAAACAGTTCGAATATTTATCTCCATTTTCAGCATCCTGCGAATAGAGTAGGGTAGAGGTAAGCAGAATAATTTGAATTACAATTAAGTTTTTCATTTGGTTGAATTGTAAATATACGGCTTTTAATAATCAGTATTCAGTTCGGAGTCGTACAACTTTAAACTTTAAACCTTAAACTTGTTCATTTACATTGGTTATTTTTCAAAATAATTTTCGCTTCAGAATTTCCAAGCTGTTTTGATTTATTCCAATCTTCGCAGGCACCCTCTTTATCACCCAAACCTTTTTTTGAAAACCCGCGGTTATTATACGCTTCCTGATCTGACGGATCCAACTCAATGGCATTGTTAAAATCCGCAATGGCACTTTGAAAGGCGCCCGTTTTGTTTTTTGCGCTGCCTCTCGATATATATGCAAATTTATGTTTTGGATCAATTTGTATAGCTTTGGAATAATCTTCGATTTGTCCATTAAAATCTTTTATCATGCCTTTGCAAAAACCTCTTTGAAGATACGCATTGATGTAGGATGAATCCAGCGCAATTGCTTTTGTATAATTGTCAATGGCTTCTTTATAATGTAAGTGCTTGTATTCATTTTGTCCCTGGTTGTACAATTGCTTAGCATCCTGGGCATAACATATATTGCAAATTGTCAATAATAGAAATACAAAATAATTTTTAGTCATAGTAAAAATAATTTTTGATGGTGCATTTAATTTTATTCGAACGGTTCGCTGCTTGCGTATTTTGAATCCATAACAAGTTTTATCAAATGCGTAAAAGCTTTTTTCATCGCGTTTACTCCTTTTTCATCCAGGTTAACTTCCCAACTTATACGGGCGTAAGGTTTATAGGATTCACTATGTCCTGATTTAAATAACTCTCGGGTAACATTTTTTTTGGATGGAGCTCCTTTATTATTAATAGAAAATACATGGTATTCTGAATCGTACTTAATGGTATTCAAGTCAAGACTGCTAATACTGACTTGGTCTTCTCTGAAAATTTCTTCATTATCTTTATACAAAGCAATCAGCACACCTTTAGAAACATCTATTGAACAGCGTCCGCCTAATTTTCCGTTGATGTAATCCAGTGTTTGCTTCATGGTAATGTCCTGAGAAAAACAACGTGATGAGAAAAAGAGAAACAGGAAACAAAAGCCGGTTTTGAACGTAACATATTTATTAACCGAAGTATTTTTCATGATTCAAAAATAAAAATCTTATCTTAATTAAGAGGAATGTAAATTAAATATCTTTGTGTGTAAAAGAAGTGAAGAAAAGAAATTAATGCGATCAAAATTTTCACGGATAAAAATATCAAGAGGTTTCACCTTGGTTTTCATGCTACTATGCAGTTTCAAATCTTTTGCCCAACAGCGTAACGTAAATGTTCTGATAAATTTTAAAATCGAAGAAGGCAATTTCGATAAATCTTATGTGGTGATGGAAAACACCTCAACCGGTGAAAAGCAGACTATTCCCGGTCAATCGAAATATTCCTTAACCCTGAAATTTAATAGTGATTACATTCTCTCCTTTAACAAGCCCGGGTTTATCACAAAAAAAATTGAACTTAATACTTCAGCTCCTGCCGACAGAATTGAACAGGGATTTTATCCGATTGAAATGAACGTAATTCTGATTAAACAATACGATGGTGTAAACATCGTGGTATTTAATCAACCGGTAGGGAAATATAAATATATTCCAGGCAGGGATGGGTTTGATTATGATACGGATTACACCAAGCAAATTCAATCCGCTTTAAAAGAGGCCGAAGATGAACTTGCCGCAAAGCAAAAAGAAGAAAAAGAGAATGCTCCGGCTATTGCAAAAGCTGCTGAAAAAGCAAAAATGGATTCCATAGCAAACTCAAAAGCTGAGGCAAAAGCAAAGTTGGAAGAAGAACAGCAACAGAAAACAGAGACCAAAGCAAAACTTGAAGCAGAAGCAAAAGCGAAAAATGATTCCATAGCACAGGCAAAAAAAGACTCATTTGCTAAGACAGAGGAGGAAAAACGCCAGCAAGCCAAAGCAAAAATGGAAGACGATGAACGGAAAAAAGCTGCTGCAAAATCTGAAGAAGAAGAAAAAGTTAAAACCACAAAAGCCAACGCTGACGAAGAAGCGAGAAAAAAAACGATTGCAAAACAGGAAGAAAATGAAAGAAAGAAATTGACTGCAAGTGCAAGTATGGGAAGTGATTTAAAAAAATCTGCCATTGCTATTGAAGGGAACGATCAGAAATTGAAGCAACTTGCACTTCCGAATAGCGGGAGTTCCGTTCATGAACCGGAGAAATCAGAATCGCTGCCTCCGAATGTGAATGTAGAAGATATTATTGAAAACAACAGGACAATTAAAAAAGCCATAGTAAGCACAGGCACTAAGGAAACTGTTTATCTGAAAATTATTTATAAGTGGGGTGGAGTTTTTTATTTCAAAAATGACCAAAGCATTAGTCAAACTGCTTTTCAACTGGCAACGAACTTGAAGTAGTCATCAGGGAATGCGAATCTGATTTTCCACATTATTTATATTTTAGCAAGTTAAATTCATCAAGTAGTTTTTTTCAAAAACTTTTTTACAATTTTATCGCTTGCTTTATCAATCAAATGAAAAACTTCTTCAAAATCTTTTCTTGTTCCGTAATAAGGATCGGGAACTTCAAAAGACACATTCCATTCTGCAAAATCTAAAAAGAGATAAACTTTTGATTTGTGTTCTGGAGATGCAGCAAGAGAAATGAGTTCATTGTAAACAGAAGTTTCCATTGCAAAAATCAAATCAAAATTTTCGAAATCTTTTTTTCCGAATTGTCTTGCAATCTGTTTGCTGATATCAATCCCATTTTGTTTTCCAACTTCAACAGACCGGTAATCCGGGTTTTCACCTGCATGATAATTGATCATTCCTGCAGAGTCAACAAAATAATTTAGACCTGATTTTTGCAACTTGTCTTTTAAAATTCCCTCGGCAAGAGGGGAGCGACAAATGTTGCCGATGCAGACCATGAGAAGATTCATTGGAGTTTAAAATTTAAAGTTGAGCAGATACTTCCATCTAATAAAAAATAAAAAGTCTTTAAATAAAAAAACCATACTTGATTGAAGTATGGTTTTTGCAATGTATTGTTTCTTTTATCCTTCACGGGAAACATTAATTCGTTTCTGAATATCAGTAACATAAGTTTTAAATTTTTTATCGGTTTCCATTAAATTGTTTACTGTTCGGCAGGCATGAAGAACAGTTGCGTGATCTTTGCCACCACAATGGATTCCTATATTTGAGAGCGAAGATTTTGTTAAGCTTTTAGAAAAATACATTGCGAGTTGCCGCGCCTGCACCACTTCACGCTTTCTCGTGTTTGATTTTAAAAGATCAAGCGGGAGTTCAAAATAATCGCACACAACCTTTTGAATATAGTCAATAGATATTTCATGAACAGTATTTTTAACAAATTTGTCAATCATCTGTTTCGATAATTCCAGGGTGATTGGTTTTTTGTTCATTGAAGCTTGGGCGATAATGGAAATAAGGGCTCCTTCGAGTTCACGAATATTTGAAGTGATGCTGTATGCTATATAATCTACAATCTCATTCGGAAGCTCAATACCGTCAATGTACATTTTTCTTTTCAGGATTGCAATGCGTGTTTCCAAGTCGGCTGTTTGCAAGTCAGCGGAAAGCCCCCACTTGAATCGGGATAACAACCGATGTTCCATTCCCTGTAAATCAACCGGAGCTTTATCGCATGTAAGAATAAGTTGTTTCCCATTCTGATGAAGATGATTAAATATATGAAAAAATACATCCTGTGTTTTTTCTTTTCCTGTGAAAAACTGAATATCATCAATAATAAGCACATCAATCATCTGGTAAAAATGAACAAAATCATTTGTTGAATTATTTTTCACAGCATCAACAAACTGGTGCATGAACCTGTCAGAAGGAACATACAAAACAGTCTTATTCGGAAAACGATCTTTCGTTTCAATTCCAATCGAATGAACAAGATGCGTTTTTCCGAGACCGACTCCGCCATAAACTAACAAAGGATTAAACGAAGTACCTCCCGGTTTTTGTGCAACTGCATAACCAGCAGAACGTGCAAGGCGATTACAATCTCCTTCCACAAAATTTTCAAATGAATAATTAGGATTGAGCTGCGAGTCAATATCAATTTTTTTCAGCCCGGGTATTATGAATGGATTTTTTATTGTTGAATTCAAATTCAACGGGGCCATTAAAGAAGGATTTTTTAAAGAATTGGAATTCTTTCCTGGAAATTTTACAGTGTAAGGCTTATTGTTGCCGGAATTGTTTTCCATAACAATGCTGTATTCCAATTTTCCTTCTCGTCCGATTTCGTGCTTGATAATTTTTCTTAAAAGAGTAATGTAATGCTCTTCGAGATATTCATAAACAAATTGGCTGGGAACTTCAATCGTTAAAACATTACCTTCTAACTTAATTGATTTTATCGGAGCGAACCATGTTTTAAAATTCTGTTCGGTTACATTATCTTTTATTATATTCAGGCAATTCTCCCAAACTTTTACATGTGATTTCTGCATACTTAAAAGTGGTGAATTAGTAGGTTTAGGTTATGATTTACTGATGTTTTTTTCAACGGTACAATTGTACGAAATAAATATGTGCAAATTTTATATAAAAAAAAATAAAATAAAAATTAAATTTCACTTGTCTTTTTGGAAACTTTTAACGTGGTCGCAGTCGTAATACTTTTTTTTGACTTTGATTCAAAATAATAATCTATTCTTCCAAGTTTAATTCCAGCCCAGCCAACCTGGGCAACTAAAACTTCCTTCCCGTCACGATTAATGTACTTGTATGGATCATCAATAAAGGTATGCGTGTGCCCTCCTAAAATCAAATCAATGTTCATGGATTGCTTGGCAAGAACAATATCAGATACCTTTTCATCAGGATACTTAAAACCAAGATGTGATAAGCAAATCACCAGGTCGCATTTTTTTTCTTTTTTTAGATGATGGGCAGTTACGGCCGCTTTTTCCAATGGATTAAGATAAATTGTTTTTCCGGTTAATTTTGGATCCACCAATCCTTTTAATTCAATTCCCAAACCGAATATTCCGATTGTAATTCCGTCTTTAATAAATATTTTATAAGGATCAATTTTATCTTTCAGGATGGTTGAAGAAAAATTATAATTGCAATTCAGCAGGGGAAAAGTCGCGTTCGGTAGCTGTTTTGCTAATCCTTCAATGCCATTGTCAAAATCGTGATTGCCGATGGTGGATGCATCATACTTCATCATGCTCATGAGTTTAAGTTCCAATTCTCCTCCGTACAAATTAAAATAAGGAGTGCCCTGGAAAATATCTCCCACATCAAGCAGCAATACATTTTTTTCTTCACTCCTTATTTTTTTTATAATTGCTGCCCGCTGGGCAACACCGCCCATACCGGCAAATTTCGGATCATTATCAGGAAACGGTTCAATGTGACTGTGAACGTCATTAGTATGAAGGATGGTGATTTTTACTAAATCTTTTTTTGCGAATGTATTAAGAGGAATTCCTCCGAGCGTTGCAAGCGCAGCACCGGCAGAAATTTTTTTCAGGAAATGGCGCCTGTTATTTATTTTATTCATTGCTGATTCTTCCATCTAATTTCGGATCAATCATCTTTCCATCTTTTGTCAACTGTTGAATGTATTCAATCATAGCATCTCTTATTTTAAGATTTACATATTCACGTTGATTATTCTCAGCAAGAAAAGAAAGATTATCCCCTCCATTGGCAAGATAATCTGAAGTTACTGCTTTGTAAATTTTAGTGGTATCAAAAGGAGCATTGTTAATCATTATATCTGAAGCTTCTTTATTTTTTATTTTCATTCTCAAACCTGCAACAGGAATTCCGCCTTTGCTTACTATATAATAAAGGAGTTGTTTTATATCAGAGCCATTCAAAGTAAGCACGATCAGTTCATTTTCAAAAGGCATTACTTCAAAAACATTTCTTTTCGTAATGTCACCTTCAGGGAATGCTGCCCTTAACCCGCCATTGTTGAAAAAGCAGAAATCAATGTTTTTATTGTCAGCCGGGTAAAAATGTTTTTTAGATTCTTCAAGAGAAAGATCAGCGACAAAGTTTCCGAGCAATCCTTCAGGCTGATCTTTTGAAATTACTTTCGAAGTTTTGCCAAGCAGGATATTTACTTCAGCATCTAATTTTGTTTTGTAAGGAAGAATGCTTTGCCAGAGAGTAGAATCAAAAGAAGCATAATCTTTGGAGCTAAACGCGTATTGTTTTTTTTCAACATGATCTAGTCTGGCGGGAGCGGAACACGCATAGTAGAACAATATAAAAATATATATATAATTAATAAATTTATTCATGTTGTTTAGCCTGCGAAAAGCCGTTTGAAAAATGTTGCTACAATGTTAATAAGAATTCTCTTTACATTTGTTCAGATCACAAAAAAAATATTTTATGTTTTCTTCAGAAATAAAAATCAGGGTTCGTTATGCAGAAACTGACCGCATGGGTTATGCATATTATGGAAATTATGCCACCTATTTTGAAGTTGCCCGTGTGGAAGCACTCCGTGAAATGGGAATGACCTATAAGGAAATGGAGGATGAGGGGATCATACTTCCTGTCCTGGAATATGCCATTAAATTTAGCAAGCCGGCTTTTTATGATGACCTGCTCACCATAAAAACTGCGATTAACAAGATGCCCGGTGCAAGGATCAGGTTTGATTATGAAACTTTCAACGAGAAAAATATTTTACTGAACATGGCAAATACAACACTGGTTTTCATAAATAAAATTAATAATAAACCCTGCGCTGCCCCGACTTATTTTACCGAACACATAAAAAAATATTTTTAATTAACCCGGATAAGAAAAAATTGTACCTTGAACAGTGGATATTAAAAATTGCGGATTTAACTCAAAGTTCTTTCATCAAAATCCTGTAAGCCTCCAGCATGCTTTCAATGTCTTTCTTATGAACTTTTTCATTTGGTGAATGAACAAAATCTTCCGCAGCACCTACAAAACACCAGTCAATAGGGTAGGGAATCTTTTGCAATTCAGTTCCGTCACTGCCACCGCTTTTTTCAACTTCCAATTGAAATAAAATGGTTGCACTTTTAAGAATCGAAATTATTTTATCAACGAAAACTCTTCTTGGAATTCCCATATCACGCATAGACACAACAACACCTTCTCCATGAGTTACTCCTTCTGTAATCCAGGTTATATCACAGATCAGTGCCTTTTTTACCTGATATTTTTCATAAAGAAATTTTGCAAGGTAACCGGCACTTCCGCCACCGTGTTCTTCCCAGCAGGAAAAAACTATTGCACCGTTCTCTAAAGTTTCAGCAAGTCTTAAAGCAGTCCAGACTCCGAGTCGGTTATCTAAATAATTGGCTTGAATAAAATTTTCGTTCTCTCTGAAATTTGGTTTAAATGTAAGATCAGTACCTCTGTCAATTTCACGATCAAATTCACATTTTATGTTTTCATCTTCATCAGCAGCTAACACACATTCAATTTTTCCTTTACTGTCAGTGCCGGTTAATTTTATCCCTTGTTCAATATGCGGTCCGCCAATTTTTACCAATTCATTTTTATAGCGCACGGTAAAACCGATGGAATCAATATGAGCAAACACTGCAGTAGTTGGCTTTCCGAAAACCATTACGATGCAATTCTGAAAGCCATCTCCATAAAATAATGCAGGATGGACTTTCCAGCCTCCTGAATTTTCAGTTACATAGTTCAATAAAAATTCTGTCATCGCGGTTTCATTACCTGAAGGTGCATGAATGTGAATTAACTTTTCGAGGAGTTGCATTTTTTCTGTTAAGTCAGGAAAAATAATATCAGAATTAAAGTAAATGAGAACAGAAAATCATTTTTAAACGTCTTCGGTTTTATATTTTAAAAAGAAATTAATGCAACAACACCTATGGTAAATTTACTGAGATATTGCATGTAAATATCTTTAAGCGAAGAAGCATTTTTTATAGCATCAAAATTATCTTCAATATGCTTTCTTGCATCAGCAGAAAACCGTTGATATTCATCATTGGTCATTCTGTAAAACCTTACGATGGATTCGGTGAGTGCAAAAGAATTTTTTTCGGGAGTAAGAAATCCAGTTTTTTTATGAATCACTTCCAGAGGAATATCGCAATGAGTGGTTGCAATCACAGGCATGCCGGTAGCTTCTGCATCAAGAATCACAACAGGAGCGCCACCTTCGCAATCACGGTTATCGGCATAACAGCTGGGTTGAATAAATACATGAAAGGATTTCAGGAAATCATATAATTGAGAAAAATCAATAAAATCAAGGAACGTAATTTTATCTTCAAGATGATGTTCTGCTGCCATTTTTTCAAGAATGATTTTGCTGTTTTCAAAGTCACTTCCGACAAATGTCAGCGATAAATTCGTGCACGTTTTTGCTGCTTGTATAAATGCCTGCAGGGTGTAAAGCTGCCCTTTTTTCTGAAAAAAGTTACTGATCTGAACAAGTCTTAATTCATTTTCTTTTTTCTCACGCTGAAAGAATGGAATTTTTTTCAGATCAACTCCCAGCCGGTTTATTTTTATTTTTTTTTCAGAACAACCTTTTGATTTTAAAGTGGAGGCTCCGAAAGGTCCTTCGCAAATAAAAAGATCGGCAGTAGTAAATAGTTTCTGGTATCTTTTTTCCCACTCCGTAAAATTATGAGGAAGACTTTCGTAATCGAAACCATAAAAAGAAACAATGAATGGCAGTTCGGTAAGTTTTTTTAATTTCAAAAATTCCCATCCGACATTGGCAAAGTGGCAATGAATCAAATCTATATTTAATTCTTTTGCTTTTTTTGAAATATAGTCAAGGTATTTGTCAAACCTGGTCTTTCGTTTTAATTTAGCAATGGCTTTATCGTAAAGAGAATCAGATTGTCCGCCACCTTCAATCATCAGATCAGATGACACATAATTTGGAATGGGCAACAAGTGAATTTTTGGGGATACAAAATGCGGATTAACATACGCAGGAGCACATACATAAACTTCCGAAGCGTCAAAATTATTGAGAAAACGAAACGCCCAGTTTTGCGATTCGGGTAAATAACTCTCAAATATATGAAGTGTTTTTAGCCTGGGTTCTGTCATTAATACTTATTTCTTAAATGTTTCTGACTGCTGTGTAAAATTCTTTTCCTCAAAAGTTATTTACAGTAATGGCATTGCAGTTTTACTCAGGTGTTACCCAGCAATACTTATAGAGTCGGATGTAAGAAATGCAAAGTTCATAAATATTTTTAAAAAATACTACTGTATATGACGAATTAATTAAAAAAAAATAATACGGACAGGTGAAAAAATAAAAAAGTTTTCCAGCCTCACGGAAAACCCTTTTTGTATTAAAAATAATCTTTTACAAAAATTTAACCCTGCGGCAGCAATAATTTCTCCAGTGCAATCGCGATCATTTAAAGCGTGAAAACAATACCGCCCAAACCAGTTTTGTGTCCTACATGAGATAAAACGGGTGGTACTTTAAGAATAGAGTAACCATCTATCTCTGTAATTTATTTTTAATTTAGTGGAATCTAATTTTAGTCGCTCAGCAGCGAAATTTTAATATAAATTTTACCCTTTAAACTTTCAAATCAGTAAAATGCAAAAAAGAAAAAATATTTGTTCAGGCACACAATGGGAAGACATTGTCGGATACTCACGCGCTGTAAGAATTGGAAACATTATTGAAGTTGCAGGAACAACCGCTGTTGATGGTGATAAGATAATCGGGGAAGGTGATGCGTACGTACAGACAAAATTTATTTTTCAAAAAATTGAAAAAGCTTTGAGAGAAGCCGGAGCTGAATTGAAGGATGTGATAAGAACCAGAATGTTTGTCACTGATATTTCACAATGGGAAAAAATAGGGAAAGCACACAGTGAAATTTTTAGAGAAATAAAACCAGCGGCAACTATGGTTGAAGTTAAATCGTTGATAAATCCTGCACTTATAGTGGAGATTGAAGTGACAGCTATTATTGAATAAATAAAATAAAATTATAAATCTTATGACAGGCAAAACAAGTTAATTCTTGAGTCAGCGACTCATCTCTTTCATCAATTTCAGCTTAGTAGCAACATCTTCCATCAGCCACATAGGAGTGGAGGTAGCACCGCAAATCCCCACATTCTTCACACTTTGAAACCATTCGGGAAGAAGTTCACTCACCGAAGAAATAAAATAAGTGTTTGAATTAGATTCTTTACACACGCTGTACAATGCTTTGCCATTGGAGCTTTTTTTACCGCTCACAAAAATAATCACATCATGTTCACGGGAAAATTGTCTGAGCTGCGGTTCACGGTTAGATACCTGCCTGCAAAGGGTATCGTTTGAAATAAAATCGCCCTCTTCCAACGAACCTTTTTCTTTGATGACTCTCTCCTCAAGCATGCGCTCCATTTTTTCAAATCCTGAAGTGTTCTTGGTGGTCTGTGAAAAAAAATGGATAGGTTTTGAAAAATCCACCTTGCTGAGATCGGCTTCTGTTTTAACTACAATTGCTTTTCCCTCTGTTTGCCCTACCAATCCGTTTACTTCCGCATGACCTTCTTCACCGTAAATAACAATTTGCCCGTGGTCTTCTGGAAATTGATCATAGCTGGTGCGAACACGGTTCTGAAGTTTCAGCACTACAGGGCAGGATGCGTCAACTAATTCAATATTATTCTTAAGGGCTGTTTGGTATGTTTCCGGAGGTTCACCATGAGCGCGTATCAATACTTTGCAATTTTGTAATTTTTTAAATTCGTCATGATTGATAATCTTCAATCCTTTTGCTGTAAGCCGTTCCACTTCCATATTATTATGGACAATGTCACCCAGACAATAAAGAGTACCCGAACGATCCAGTTCATCTTCCGCCATCTGAATGGCAAAGACAACTCCGAAACAAAAACCTGAATTGGGATCAATGGTGATTTTCATAATGCAAAGATAACCGAATTACTCCGTTGTTTCATCCTAATATTGGTGAATTTCCTTTTGGCTTTTAGCAATTCAACAATTTCCCGATTTCATTCGTTACAAAATCCAATTGTTCTTCGAAATTCAAATTGGTATTATCAAGAATTAAAGCATCATCCGCTCTTCTTAAAGGGCTTATTTCACGGTGCGTATCTTCTTCATCACGGCTTTCGATATTTTTTTTAACATCTTCAAAAGTTACTTTAATGCCTTTGCTGTTTAATTCCTTATAGCGTCTTTCAGCACGGATTAACGGATCGGCAACCATGAATATTTTAAGATCAGCATTTGGAAACACAGTGGTGCCTATGTCCCGCCCGTCCATGACCAATCCGCCCTCGTGTTGCATTTTTTGCTGAAATGCAACTAATTTTTTCCTTACAGATTTAATAGCACTTACATGGCTTACATTGTCTGAAATTTCCATGCTTCGAATTTCATGCTCCAGGTTTTTTCCGTTCAGATAAATTTCTGAAAAATGTGTTTTGGGATTTATTTTAAATGTGATGTCTATTTCATTCATCACCTTCTCAAAATCAAAAGCAGTTGTAATTAAATTTTCCGGTAACGGAACCGGGATATTATGTCGCAGAAAATACCACGTCACTGCGCGGTACATGGCTCCTGAGTCAATGTAATGTAATTTGAGCTTTCGCGCCAATGCTTTAGCAACAGTGCTTTTTCCGCAAGAGGAGTACCCATCAATTGCAATAATTAATTTTTTGAATTGCATGTGAGCAAAGGTAAGAAAAGCCGTTTAATCAACCCAAAATTGAAAAGATAGACAATAGTTTATTTTCAGGCATTCCCGGCCTCAGACCGGTCTCAGGAATTTATTTAACCTCCATTCCCAGGTTATACATCATAAAAGAGAAAATATCAGACTGCTCATCAATTAATTTTCCGGTAGGCTTTTCACCTCCGCCTCCGTGCCCGGCCATTGTATCAATTCGTATTAGCACGGGGTTAGTGCCCGCCTGCTTTTCCTGCAGTGTCGAAATAAATTTGAATGAATGTGCAGGCACAACACGGTCATCATGATCACCTGTGGTTACTAACGTTGCAGGATAATTTTTTCCCGCTTTCAAATTATGGAGGGGAGAGTAGGTATACAGCGCTTTAAATTCTTCTTCATTATCACTGGTGCCGTAATCACTTTTCCATGCCCATCCTATAGTAAATTTATGAAAGCGCAACATGTCCATCACTCCAACTGTGGGTATGGCAACTTTATATAATTCCGGCCGCTGAGTCATTGCTGCGCCAACTAATAATCCTCCGTTTGAACGGCCACCGATGGCAAGCTTTGAAGAATTTGTATATTTTTCTTTAATAAGATATTCGGCAGCAGCTATGAAGTCATCAAATACATTTTGCTTTTTAAGTTTAGTTCCTGCTTTATGCCATTCTTCACCATACTCTCCGCCACCGCGCAGGTTGGGCATTGCGAAGATGCCGCCATTTTCTAAAAATGCCAGACGTTCCGTTTTAAATTCGGGAGTTTTGCTTAAATTGAATCCTCCATATCCAAAAAGCAATAAGGGATTATTCCCGTCTTTTTTAGTTCCCCTTTTCATGACGATAAACATAGGAATCTTTGTTCCATCCTTGCTGTTATACCAAACCTGCTTTGTTTCATAATCCCCAGATTTAAAATCGAGTTTTGGTCGAAAATAAATTTCGGATTCTTTTGTTAAGAGATTATATTTATAAACAGTAGGAGGGAAGGTGAAGGAAGTAAGCGAGTAAAAAACAAGGCTGTCTTCTTTATGGCCGCTCACTCCATCAATAGTTCCGATTGCATCCAATTGAATCTTATTTTCCGCAGTTCCTTTTTTGTCATACACTTCAAGGTAATTCCCGGCATCTTTCATATAACGTGCAATGAGCTTATTGCCAGCCTGTGTAACGGCTTGGAGCACTTCGGGCTTTTCCGGGATAAAATCCTTCCAGTTTTCTTTACCCGGTTTATTCAGGTCAATAATAATAACTTTTCCACGGGGAGCATTATAATTAGTTTGCACTAACATAGAATCACCAAAATGATCAATCACATTGTATATATTGTCAAAATCGGAAACTATCTTTATAAAGTCTGAACCCGGCCCCGATAATTTTTTTGCCATGAGCCCGTTTCCACCTGATCCTTCCGAGAACCCCACAAATAAAAATTGTTCATCATCGGTCATTTGCGCTCCTAAATTTCGGAGAGGGTGATCTTTGTCCTCATAAACTAATGAATCCTTTTCCTGTGAGGTACCGATAACATGGTAATAAATTTTATGGAACTCATTTTTTTTCTTCAGCTCGTCTTCTTTTGCAGGAACCTCATAGCGGCTGTAAAAAAATCCATTCCTGTACCATGCAACACCTGAAAACTTAACCCATTTCAAAACTTCATCGTATTCTCTTCCGCTCCTGATATTCCGGGTGTGGATTTCACTCCAGTCTGAACCGCCTTTTGATAATCCATAAGCAAAATAATTACCGTCATCAGAAATGGAAGTGATGCTTAAAGAAACCGTTCCATCAGCTGAAAGCACATTCGGATCAAAAAAAACACCGGGTGGTGAATTCAAATCTTTTAAAATCTGCATCACATTTTGATTTTGAATTCCGTCATTTTTAAAATTAAAATAAAATGGGCCTGCTTTAAACGGTGCTGTGGATTTAGGAAAATTCCAAAGTTGTGTCATACGGTTTTTGACTTTTGCACGAAAAGGAATTTCAGACAGGTAATCTTCTGTAATTTTATTTTGTTCCTTTACCCATGCGGCAGTTTCTTCTGAATGATCGTCTTCAAGCCAGCGGTAAGGATCTTCAACCAATGTATTAAAGTACGTATCTTTCTGATCAACTTTTTTTGTTATGGGATAGCTGATCTTTTGTGCAAACGACAGGTGGAAAATGCAGTTTATTAAAAAGAGCAGGAAGAATTTTTTGTACATAGTGTATTAAATTTATAAAATCATTGCAGCGCAAATCTGCAAAAATTAGGCTAATCTTGTGCAACTTATTATCAATACATAAAAATGTGATTTGCCATTCATCAAAAAATAAATCTCAACAGGAACAAAAGGATATTTCATTTGAAATTTTTAATTCAGTGAATGATTTTTCCGGCAGCGAATGGAATAAAATTGCCGGGGCAAAATTTTTTCTTCATTACCATTATTTGAAGGTGATTGAAATTTCCAAACCTGCCGGTATCACTTTCAGGTATGTGTTAATTTACAAAAATAAAATCCTTTCAGCAATCAGTTGTTTCCAGGTTGCTGATCTCAGTTCAAAGGAATTAGGCTCTTTAATTAATCTTGAAAATTCAGGACGTATTCTTTCTTCAGTCGGCAATAAGATTAATAGGGTCTTGTTTTCAACCAATAAATATGCTGCTAACAATCTGCTGGTTTGCGGCAACCTGTTTGTAAGCGGTGAATATGGAATTGCCTGTGCTGATGAAATGTTTATGCCTGTGGTGGTTAATTCGCTTTCTGAAATAACTGAAAAAATTTCTCAGCAAATCAGTGAAACAAACGGAAGAGTTATATGTTATGCTGTGAAAGATTTTTATGATACCGAAGATATTTATGTAAAAGAGCTTATTAAAGAAAAGTTTCACCGTATGGTGATTGACCCCAATATGATTTTTTCAGTGAGAAAAAATTGGAAAAAGTTTGAAGATTATCTCAATGACATGTCATCCAAATACCGCCTTCGGGCAAATAACGTGTTAAAAAAAATAAGCGATGTGGAGATAAGAAACCTCGAACCGGGCGAGATGGAAAAGGAGAAGAAAGCTGTTGAAAATTTATATTTACAGGTGCAGAAGAAAGCTCCTGTGCGAATTATACGGGTGGACGTAAATTATTTTTTAACATTAAAAAAATATTTAAAAGAAAAATTTGTATTCCGGGCATTTTACCTTAATGGAAAAATGATTGCATTCACCACTGGATTTAAACAGGGATCACATTATGAAGCGCATTTTATCGGGATAGACTATCATCATAACAAATCTCATGCGCTTTACCAGAATATACTTTACGATTTTATCCATGAGGCAATAAAAAATAAATCCGAACAATTAGTTTTCGGACGGACCGCAATGGAAATTAAAAGCACTGTGGGCGCAACTGCATACCCGCTTTATTCATATATAAAACTTTCAAATACTTTTTTAAACAAAATAATAAAACCATTTATTCCATCTGAAGAAAATGAAAATTGGATACCGAGAAAGCCGTTTAAGGAAGAAGTAGGGAATACAAACGATGGCATAATTTAAAGGGATGATAAGTTAAAACAAAACAATAAATTTCACTATTTCCATCTTTCATCGAAATCAAAACAAAATTGAAGTAATAAAATAAACAACTTCACTGTTGAGCATCGGTGAGCCGGTTTCAGTCCCGCATCGGTAACCCTTTTCGCGATAATCCTTAACGGAAGAGTATTGTCTTGCAAAATAAAATTTTGATTTTACCCCGGCAATAAGATAAAGTAAGTTGCAAAAGATTCCTCCGAATAGCGCTCCGCCTAAAGCGGAAAGTAGCGGATTGAAATCTATTTTTCCGCCTAACAGAAATCCCCATGCGAAAAAAAAAATTTTCATGCCTGTACCTATGCGATGGTACACATGAGCATAATGGCTGCGCGGAATCAAAAGTGTGTGGTTGGTGTTTTTAAAAGTTCTGTGTTGCTCCGTTCCCTCTGTTGATTCATGATTCATCACTAATTTTAGTGGCTTTCCATCAGCTTTTTTATTTTTTGTAAAGTGGCAGCTATTTTCAATTATTATTATGCTGAGCGGTTCAGTTGAAAAAGGTTTGGAATCAATTTTAATAAATGCTTCTTCAATTTGCAAAGTCCCTTCCTCCATCGGAGCAATCACATAGACCAAACTGGTTTCTTTAACTTCCGCATTATTTATTAAAACATTCCGGAATGAAACAAAAGGCGCGCCTGAAACAAAAAACTTTTTAAATGATGGCTTCTTAAAAACTCTTCCTTCACCTGAATAAGTGAACGTGATTTTTAATTCATTATTAACTTTTACTTTATATTGATCGGGCAGCACATAAAAATAATACTGAATATTTTTTTGCGATTTTTTGTAAAAGCCGTATAACGGATGATTAATTAATTTCAGGTCATACAGCTTTCTTTTTTCACCATCGCTTAATACAGTATGAGCCTCCTGGATTTCCTTGAAAAATTCTTCCGCTTCTTTGCTGCCATCATTATGATCAGGGTGGAATTTAAAAGCCAGCGCCCTGAATGCTTTCTTTATTTCAGCATCCGAAGCCGTTCTTTCAATACCTAAAATTTTATAATAGTCTTTTTCCAGGCACGAAATTTAAGAAAATGAAACCGGAATTCTACAAAAGAACTTCTTCAGGGGTAGTTTATCATGATTTGTGGGAGGTATGTTTGTCTGTGCTGAAAATGGAATTCCTTTCCATAATATAGATTTAATAGATTAATCTTTCAGATTGTTTTTAAAATACGAAAAATAATTATTTTTCTATCTTTCCAAACGCTTTTCATCTCTCAAAATGGAGCGTACTTATTTTCTTAAATTAGTGTAAATTCCTTCGCGTTTTATTATGCTGGAACACGGATTGATTAAGCCCTCCTCAAAAAAACAATTCTTTCTGAAAAATTAATTTTAACAAACCAAAATAAATGAAAGACCTTCAAAGTTATAGTGACCAGCAAAAGATTATTTTAAAAAATCATTGCAACTCATCAGTGAATCCATCCTTTGGTGTAACCCTTATCAAACTTTTGAACGGATTCGTAATTCGTATATTCGTACAAATTCGTTATTCGTTGATGTCATTCCTTCCTGCTCACTTCTAAACCACCAATAATTATGCGCTTCTTAAAATTAAATCCAAAGCTGCTTGCAGCGATGTGCATACTTGTGTATGCTTGTACCAATGACAAAAACCTTGTCAGGTTTACCGAAAAAAACTTTTCAGATGAAATCGAATTGCAGCAAAATCTCGTTTTCACGTTTGATCAGGACCTGTGCCCTGATTCTCTAATCAACCGGTGGGACTCTGTTCAGTATGTTAAAATCACACCGCCAGTAAAAGGATCGTTCATGTTCATATCAAAACGTGAATTGCAATTTTCACCTGCATTACGTTTTGACCCCTGCATGAAATATCATGCGGAAATCACCACTGAGTTGCTCCGTTATTCGGGCAAAGATCTGCACCTGGAAAAGATACTTGCCTTTGAATTTCATACACCGTATTTGAAAATAGAAGTTGCAGATGCATTCTGGGTGCGATCAGATAAAGGTGCTGATAAGATTGCAATGACAGTTAATATAGGTTTTAACTATCGGGTTGAACCCGGAGAGATCAGCAGGCTCCTGAAATTTTCTGCTAACAAAACTGAAATGCCATTTACTATGGTTACAAATTCTGTTGATCATGTGATGGTAATAAAAGTAGATGGGTTGGATAAGTCGCTTGCTGAAAAAACAGAAATTGAATTAAAAATTGAAAAAGGTTTGCGCTGTGCTGATGCTGAAAAATATATTACAGATGCTTCACTCGTTTTTTCACAGACTGTCCCATCTCCTGCAAAGCTTGATATCATGCAGGTGCAGGCGAACAATACAGAAATTACAGAAACTTTCATTGAAGTAAATACCAACCAGGCTGTGGAAAAGGAAGGCATTCAAAAACTGATTACCATAAAACCTTCTGTGCAATTTAAAATTGAAGATAACGATAACGGATTTAGCATTATTGGTGCATTTGAATCAGGAAAAACTTATGAACTCAATATTTCAAAAAAGTTGAAAGGAATTTTAGGTGGTGAAATGTTGAATGATCATTTGTCAATTGTTCTGTTTGGTCAATTGAATCCATCGCTCTCATTTGCTTCAAAAAAAGGAATTTATCTTTCATCCAAAAGTTCTAAGAAAGTAGGGATAAATATTGTGAGCCTTCCAAAGATTCAACTCAGGGTGACAAAAATTTATGAGAACAACATTCTGCAATACATGAGGAACAATCGTTATTCCGAATATTATGGGGAAGGAGAAGGTGATTATTACGGTTATAATTATAATGATTATAATCTTGAGCAAGTGGGTGACGTGGTTATGGACCAGGAGTATGAAACAAAAAATCTTCCCAATCAAAGCGGTGTGAATTTGCTAAGTGTTGACTTTGAAGATCAGAATAATTTCAAAGGTGTTTATCTTGTCCGCGTTTCTTCTAAGACCGATTATTATTTGCGTGCGAATAAATTAGTTTCTATTTCTGACATTGGTATCATTACAAAACAAACCGATGATGAAGTTTATGTTTTTGCAAATTCAATCATGAACATGGAACCCATGAGCGGAGTTAAAATAAATTTTACCAGCACCAATAACCAGGTACTCGGAACTGCAACTACTAACAATGAAGGCGTAGCAGTATTAACCGGAATAAAAAATAAATTTCCGAAATTCAATCTCGGACTTATCACAGCTCGTGCAGGAAATGACTTTAATTATCTTTTATTCAGTGATACACGAGTGGAAAATTCACGGTTTGATGTCGGAGGCTTGCGAAATAATGCATCCGGATACCAGGCTTTTATTTATGGTGACCGTGAAATTTATCGCCCCGGTGAAACAGTTCATATTAACACTATTCTTAGAAACGATCAGTGGAAAACTGTTTCGGATATACCCATGAAGCTTAAATTTATAATGCCTAACGGAAAAGAGCTGACAACCATAAGAAAGAATTTGAATCATGAAGGAGCATTTGAGTCAACAATTGAATTGCCGGTTGCTGCTGTGACTGGGTTTTACAACATTCAGGTTTATACCGGCAATGATGTATATGTCGGAGATAAGACTATCAATGTGGAAGAATTTATACCTGACAGAATTAATGTGGTGCTGAGTACAAATAAAAATCTTTATGACTTAAACGATTCAGTTACTATAAATGCAAATGCAGTAAATCTATTTGGTCCGCCTGCTGCCGGAAGAAATTTTGAGATTGACTATTCCCTTTCGAAAAAATGGTTCACTGCGAAAAATTATCCGGAATACAATTTCAATATACAGGGAACTAAGAAATTAAATTTTCCTCACCAGGTGCGCCAGGGAAAAACGGATAAGGAAGGTAAGCTTTCTGAAAAATTTACAATTGATCCGGCATATAAGGATGCGGGAATGTTATCCGGGAAAATTCTTGTTACAGTTTTCGATGAAACGGGAAGACCGGTTAATCGCATCAGCAATTTTGATGTGAAGACACAGGAACTATTTTACGGAATTAAAATTCCGGATTATTATGTGGATGCAAGAAAAAGCATGCAGATTGGTTTGATAGCTTTGAATAGAGATGGAGTGGCAGTTGACAATAGTGAAGCACATGTTCAGGTTATAAAAAACTACTGGCACAGTGTGATGCAGCGGGATTATGATAATCATTACCGTTATGTGTCACAGCGCGAAGAAAAAATACTTTCGGACAAAATTTTGAAAGTGACAAAAACAGGTTTGGTTTTTAATTTCACTCCCAACGAAAGCGGTGAGTATCTGGTGCGAGTCAGAAGGCCGGGATCAGAAAAATATGTTGAGAGTTATTTTTATGCTTACGGCTGGGGCTATACGCAAAATACTTCTTTCGAAGTCAACAACGAAGGACAGGTGGACATCAGCTTCGATAAAGAAAAATACAACCCGGGTGATGCAGCAAAAATATTATTTAAAACTCCTTTTGCGGGAAAAATGCTGGTTACAATTGAGCGTGATAAAATTTATGAATACTATTATCTCACCACTGACAAACGCGCTGCATCACTGACTTTACAAATAAAAGATTCGTATTTGCCAAATGTATATATCACAGCAACATTATTCAAACCGTTGAGTGATGATGCCATTCCATTAACAGTTGCACATGGTTTCGCTCCGCTGTTTGTAGAGAAAGCTTCGGACAAGTTGCCCGTAACAATTGTTGCAGTGGAGAAATCCCGCTCGAAAATAAAACAAAATATAACCGTAAAAACAATTGCAAAGTCTGACGTTGAAATAACGGTTGCAGTTGTTGACGAAGGAATCATGCAATTAAAAAATTCGAAGACTCCTGATCCATACGGATATTTTTACCAGAAGCGCGGACTTGAAGTGAATGCGTATGATGTATATCCCTATTTGCTTCCCGATTTAAAATTAAAACGCAGCAGCACAGGCGGTGACGGTTATGATTTGCAAAAACGTGTAAACCCTCTCAGTAATAAACGTGTGAAGTTAGTTGCTTACTGGAGTGGAATTTTGCACACTAACTCTTCAGGTGAAGCAACCTGTTCTGTTGACATTCCGCAATTCTCCGGTGATCTTCGTGTAATGGCAGTTGCATATAAAGACCGTTCTTTCGGAAGTGCAGAAAAACATATCAAGGTTGCTGATCCGCTTGTCATCAGCGCTTCCATTCCGAGATTTTTAAGCCCGGGTGATACCTTGTACATGCCTGTTACACTTACTAATACCACATCAAAAGAAATGAATGCAAATGCAGCTCTTGAATTCTCAGGTTTGCTTTTTGCAGTTGGTAATTCGCAGCAAAATGTTGTGATTCCCCCGAACAGTGAAAAGCGTGTCAGTTTCAAGGTGTATGCGGAGCCGTCAGTTGGCGAAGCAAGCATTGAAGTGGTTTGCAATGCTGCGGGTTCATCTTATTCTGACAAAACGGATATTACTGTTCGTCCTGCTGCATCGTTGCAGAAAATAAGTGACAATGGCGTGATAGCCGGGGGCAGCTCGAAAACAATCAACCTGAATTCAAATTTCATTCCGTCATCTATAGCCGGAAAATTATTAATCAGTAAATCACCGATGGTTCAATTTACTGACGATCTCGAATATTTGCTTGACTATCCTTATGGATGCGTGGAGCAAACTACTTCCACTGTTTTTCCACAGTTGTATTTTGCTGATCTTATTCAAAACATAAAAAACAAACCCGGACATCCGATAAATATTTCGCGTAATATACAAGCCGGTATGGCCCGTCTTCAAAGCATGCAGATGTATAATGGCGCATTAACCTATTGGCCAGGTGCTGACAATGAATCATGGTGGGGAACATGTTATGGCGGACATTTTTTATTTGAAGCTAAGATGGCAGGATATGATGTGAACCAAAGCGGGCTTGATAAAATGCTGGCTTATCTTTCTACGAAAGTAAAAACCCGTCCTGTTGAAAATTACTATTACTATGACAGAAATCGTATTCAACAGAAAAAAGTAATTGCAGATAAAAATATTTCTTATTCACTTTATCTGCTTGCTATGTTTGGCAGAGCTGATATTCCAACTATGAACTATTATAAAACAAAAACAAGTGAAATGGCGCTCGATTCAAGGTACATGCTTGCAGCATCTTATCTTGCAGTTGGTGATCGTAAGAGTTACAATGAACTGCTACCCGGTTCATTTTCGGGAGAAGAATCCATCAGGTGTTCTGGAGGGAACTTTTATTCGTACGTGCGTGATGAAGCCATTTCACTAAATGCCATGCTCGAAACTGATCCTGACAATCCGCAAGTGGCTGTGATGGCGCAGCATTTGTCAACACAGTTGAATAAGCAACAGTGGTATTCTACACAAGAACGTTCATTTTCCTTTCTTGCTCTTGGAAAATTTGCAAAACGAAATGCTGCAAATACTGTAACGGCATCTATAGCCGCAGATGGAAAATCAATTGCACAATTTAAGGGAGCTGACCTCGTCATCAAAAAAGATATAGTGAATAAAAACGTAACTGTAACAACAAGCGGCAAAGGAAACCTCTATTATTTTTGGGATTTCGAAGGACTTGATAAAGACGGCAAATTCACTATTGAAGATAAATATTTGCGCATTCGCAAAAACTTTTTTAACCGCTTTGGTCAGCCGGTAACCGGAGCAACTGTTAATCAAAATGATTTAATTGTCGTGAAGCTAACATTAGAAAATACCGAGCGCAGCTTTGTGGAGAATATAGTGATTACAGATTTGCTTCCGGCAGGATTTGAAATTGAAAACCCGCGTGTAGGAACTGTTCCTGAATTAAATTGGA
>JBDSOU010000186.1:0-4475 GCA_039914625.1 Bacteroidia bacterium
AAAATTGATAACATATTTTATGAGGATAAGCAATGGATTTTAATTACACAAAGCATAGACTAAGACATTTTGGCAATAAAAATTCAGTTTCGATTCTCATGTTTAAAAACTACCGAACCATTGTTATTAGAGATGTCCTTAAAGTAAAAAGGCTGCCTTTTTGAGGCGACCTTTTTGAAGGGAACAGTTTCATAGCGAGATTAAAACTATGGATAACATGAATATCCTCAACAATTAAATGGCTTAAATATTCAAAATCAATTATTTAATGGGGGGTCTCAAAAAGTTAGCTTTAGGAGGATTAAATGCAAATTTTAAAAGAAAGGTTTTGATTAGTAAACGTATCCCGCGAACTCGTGATGCGTCTAACCAATATGGTGGGTTATCGGAGAGTTGTGCGTGTGTCGAAAGTCCCACTGGGATTTCTTCCTCCTGTTTGATTAAACAACAAAACATTTCATGCTAAAAACTATTAAAGCCCAAGTATGAACCCAAGAATAAAATTTCTTTTACAGTTAGTTTTGTTTGGTTCAATTGGAATAAGTTTAGTATGGCTCTCAATACACAACATTCCGGACAGCGAAATAGAAACGACCTGGCAATCATTTAAAAATGCAAATTATTTTGTTGTGCTTCTTTCCACTTTTGTTAGTATCCTCGCTCATATAGTTCGTTCCTGGCGTTGGAACTCTTTGTTACAACCTTTAGGACACAATATTTCATTCAAAAATTCTTTTGCTTCCGTAATGGTTGGTTCTCTTGTAGGTTATGTAGTACCTCGTGGAGGTGGAGATTTAATTCGGTGCGGTATTGCCACCCGTTATGAAAAAGTTCCCTTTACAGCAGCTCTTGGAACATTGGTTACAGAACGAATTGTTGACTTCCTTTTATTGCTCACATTATTTTTTATAACTTTTGCTTTGCAGTTTAAAGAACTAATCGGACTAACAAACCTATATGTATTTACGCCATTAGCTAAAAATTTTTCAACCAACCAAAACCTGTTTTACATTTTAGTTACAACATGGACTTTACTTATTCTTGCATTGATTGTTTTCAGAAAAAAAATAAAAAAGATTTTGAAGGGCAATGCAGGAGACCTGCTTCAAAATTTTGGCAATGGCATCAAATCAATAAAGGATGTAAAGAATCTTAAACTTTTTATCCTTCAAAGTGTAGCAATTTGGCTCTTCTATTTTTTAACTCTTTACATTTGTTTTGGGTGTTTTCATGAAACCAAAACATTAGGACTTAAACCTGCACTTTCACTCTTGTTGTTCAGCACTATTGGTGGAATAGTTAGCCCGGGTGGAATCGGGGCATATCAAATGATTTCCACACAAGTTTTATTGTATTATGGAGTAATGGGAAGTGTCTCTTTTTCATTTCCTTGGATAGCTTGGGGATTACAGTTTATTGCTGTCATTTTAATTGGCGGACTTTGCTTTTTACTTTTACCAATATTAAATCGTGACAAACTTGAAACGACTCAACAATCAATTTAAATACCTTTGAATAATCTATTGTCTCTGATTTCGGAGGACAAATCTTTGGACGAACAGCACGGCAGCAGCTAATATGAAAATAAATGCAATACTTGTCCCGCCAAAGCGGGATTTTTAAACAAAGGGCTTTGATAGGTAAACGAATCTCAATAATTATCGGGATGCATCTAACAACCGAGCGAAGCGAACACATGAGTGCCATTAAAAAATAATAAAAACACGAGCAACATTGTGGGTTATCGGAGAGTTGTGCTTCTAATCCCTTTTCCAAAAAAAATTGGTAGTATGCCGAAAGAGAAGCCGTTTCCCGATTTTTATCGGGATTACGGATTCCGTATCGGTATAAATCCCTTAATCCGGCTGGTTCCGTTATTCGGGATAAATCACAACTTATCCCGATTTATCACGAGTTCAGACAAATTCATAAATAAAAAAAACCCTCCTTACAGGGCGGTTAAAAATTTAAATCCAAATAATAGTTTTTTTTAAAGTCCTCCCCGCCGGGGGATTTAGGGGGCCTGTAACCGATTCAGGAGCAGGAGTTGAACTTCCCGCAATTTCAGCTTTTGCAGCCTCACTAACCAAAGGCTTCAAAGAAACCTTCTGAATAGTTTTAGTTCCCGTAGTTACATTAACAGTTAGCGTTTTTTCCTCGTAGCCATCAGCAACTATACGGTAAGAGTTAGTACCTGATGCCTGCTGTCCCATTTCCGCACGACCATCAGCATTAGCAGTCACATTTCTTTCAGTATCTCTATTTAATTAAATCAAACCCCGGCACAGGTACATTCGTTTGAGAATTAGTAAGCTCAACTGCAACGGTAGCTGTACCCGTAGGTTTAATCAACGATGCCACCGCCTCCATGCTGAACAACGCTTTACGTGTTTCATCTTTTGCAAAAATTGTTTGTCCATCAGCACATAAATCAGAAAATTTTATAAAAATACTATTGTTAGCAGCCACCTTGTCAACCGTTCCTTGGAAAGCATTTTCCTGTGCAAGTATAAACGCATCATACTTTATATTAAAATCTATAGTAGCAGTTTTAAAATTATCCTTAAAATCATCAGGCATATAGCCCTTAGTTTTAAATCAGCTTCATGATCCTCAATATAAGTCAAAGCCATGCTGCACATATTTGCGTAATTTATCCCAATTAGAACTTGCTGATTCTGTATAAAATTTCACCAAAATTTAAAAAAAACAAAAGCCGGTTTACGGACCGGCTCTGTTGCACAAGAATAAACAACAAAATTAACTACTTGGTTTTTTGTTTATTTATTACGGCAAACATATTTTTTAAATGTGTTGTCAGGATTATAGCAAGTTAACATTTACATTACCAAAACATGAAGTGAATGTTAACTATAAAGGAAGTTAAAAACCGTTTTTGTTAAAATTGTACCGGTTTATAAGTCGGTCCTTTAGAAATTTCATAGTTCACCAATAGTAAAGTTTCGATTACCTTACCTTAACATCATGTATCTTAATTTGCATTTGTGAAAAACAAAATAAATGGGAAATAAACGAATTGTAATTTGCAGTGTGTTCGGTCATGAATGGGAGCATCGTGAAACAGAAAATTTCAGGAGCAAGTCAACACGTTCACATCACCTTAAACGATGTCTGAAATGCGGTAAAAAACAAGGTGCGTATTCGCCTGGAGCTGTAAAAGATTTTTCGTTAATATTTCGATAAAAATAGCGGATCTCGTGATCTTGCTTTCAATGCTAATTTTTCAATCAGCATCCTGTTTAATTTATTGCCGGAAATTCAGTGCAGTTCTTCAATTGAAATGTTAACATAAATTTAATTCAACCATAACACTTATTTTATTTCCAGTAGCGACTTTTGACCCCGTAGGAAACTAAGACAAAAAATAATAATCACTTTAAAAATAACAAACAATCTATGAAAAAAATTACTTTAGGTTTATGCCTCGTCATTCTCAACTCCCTTGCCTTTGCACAAAACGGGCTGGAAAATATCATTGTTGAAAAGTACTATATTTCTAATGCCGCTGATGGAACCGGAAGCATTGGAACCTTACCTACCGGTTCCACAACTTATAGAATATATGTTGATATGCTTCCCGGCTATAAATTTCAGGCAGCCTACGGAGTACCTGACCATCAACTTACAATAAATTCCACTCTCAATTTTTTTAATAATGAAGACTATGGGGCAACCACACCTGCTTTTAGTAAAACCAATGCAGCAAAAAACAGCGTTATGCTTGATTCATGGTTATCAGTCGGGGCAGCATGCACCAGCAACTTCGGAATTCTTAAATCAGAAGATAACGGAGTAAATAACGTGGTGAACAATACCGTTCCTAAAATTTTGCAAAGTGCCAATGTCAATGCAGGAATTCCTTTAACTACCCAGGATGGTCTTATTGCGGGAACTCCCGAAGCTGTTACATTTGTTGGAATCGGCTCTCCTGCAATTGATGTGTTTGATGGCACCAGTGTGGTGGGAAATGCGTTTTCTACTTCCAATGGTTCGTGGGCATCATTAAATGGTTCTGTCGGACCAACTTCAACTAACAAAGTTTTAATTGCTCAGATGACCACAAAAGGATGTTTCTCTTTCGAAATGAATGTTCAAATTGGTACACCAACCGGTGATGTTCAGAATTATGTTGCAAAAACTCCTGTTGGCAGTGAAATTTTATTTCCGGGTCTTACTTACAATAAAGCTTCGGTCACTATTTCTGCAAACCCTGCTGGTGCCGTGTGCTCCGGTACAAACATTACCTTTACTGCTACCCCTGTGAATGGCGGAACCACTCCTGTTTACCAATGGAAGAAAAATAATGTGAATGTAGGCACTAACAGTCAGACTTATTCAATCAGCACACTGGCAAATGGCACTGTTATAAAATGCGTGATCACTTCCAACGCACCCAACTTATGTAATGCTTCTGGCACTTCCAATTTAATTACGGCTAACATCAGTCCTTTACC
>JBDSOU010000067.1:0-16980 GCA_039914625.1 Bacteroidia bacterium
AATGCAGTTTAAATCTTTTATGAAATAAGCCCCACCCCGACCCTCCCCGGTGGGGTCACTACCCCCCTTTGTTACCTTTCCTGCGAGAATGTTGTCATTCCGAGTGAAACGAGGAATCTAATAGAATTTAATCGGTCAATAGTGATTAAATATATTAAAACTTATTTAGTTAATACCATCTGTTTAGTATCAACAACCTTTCCGTCAAGAAGGAGCATATAAGTATAAGTTCCTGCAGAAAGTGACTTACCCGATATTTCAGTCTGGCTGAATCCTTTTGTTGACACAACAATGGATTTTAATTCTGAACCATTCATTGAATACACTTTTATCACCCCGTTACCAGCGCTTTGCGGAATGTAAAACTTAATTACAGTGTTTTCAGAGAATGGATTCGGAGTGTTTTGCTCCAGCTTTGCAACGTCTGATGATATGGCGTTAATCGAAGATGATTTTTGTTCATAGCTCATGCAGCACTGCGATAACGATTTATCCATCGTGCTGACCATTTCTTTCAATTGAGCAACTTCCTGTTTCACTGCATCAAGCTCCAGGTTTTTCATTTCAATTGTTTTCTCTTGCTCCTGAATTCCTTTAATAAGAACAGGAATCAGTGCATTATAGTTAACACTATGCATTGTTTCCGGTCTGGCTTTTCCATCCTCATCATAATTTGTGTATTCGCGCACTACATTAGGAAATACCTCTTTCAATTCCTGTGCTATAAGACCAAACTGTTGTTCCTTCGGTAAATTAAGGTATTTATATTGCTCCTGGTCGCGGTTGAAATAATAAGTAGCGGGCTTTAATTTCATGATATTATCCATTACATTATCAATTGGTGCAATGTCATGTTTTATTCTGCGATCAGAATTTACCCATGTTCCTCCGGATGCCTGCGCATCACCATTTACCGTAAATTGAAAAGTGCTTGCCACAAGGTTAAACGTACCAATAGTAGTGCCGTTTTCCCTTGCACGAAATACTCCCAATGAACTGGAGGACGTTGGTTTGTTAACAGTGAGATAATTTTGCGCTCCGCTGAAATCACCAACTACCATACCTGCATCATCATTTTCAATAATCTGAACTTTGGCGGCTGTAGAAGTAGCAGTACCAATCAGTACATTACCGGTAGTTGAATTAGTTCCGTTAATAACAACATTACCGCCATTATTGTTTAAAGTAAGACCGGAAGCAACACCATTACTGCGAGCCATAATTTCATTCTCATCCATTGCAATATTCAATCCTGTAAGGCTGCCTGAAACAATATAGCCTCCCCCGGAAGGCGACACATCTGTTCCTCCTGCCACGTGTAGTGGTACGGTAGAAGCAGCGGTTAATCCAATGCCTACGGAAGTACATACATTAACATTATTCCATCTTAAAGCAGATGTACCTAAATCATAGCTACAACCAGTAGTAGGAACAAAGTTGGAATTAGATGCAATTGTATTAGAACCGCCATCCGTTAATTGCTCAACCGATCCGAAGCCCACATAACCGCTTACATCAATATTTCCAGTCCCGATAAAGCTAACCGCATTTACATTGCCGGATGCTAAAATATTACCAACTACCTGCAGTTTTTGAGATGGAGTGGCTGTTCCGATTCCTACATTATTATTTGTTTTTAAAACCGTAAGTGCTGCTGGTGCTAATGAAACATTGTTAATTACAAAATTGTCATTATTCAAGCTTCCTGTTTGCCAGGTCGCAATTCCCCCGGTTCTGTAATTTACAGAAGCCGTGTTTGCCGAACCGCCCCGGTCTATAAGAATATTTGCATTTCCGGTTGCTGATTTAAAATTCATGCTTGCATTTCCTGAATTTTGAATGTCCAGCAGAAAACCTGGTGTTGTCGTTCCAATGCCAATAAAGCCATTGCTGTTCCTGAAGTACATCCTGTTAATACCTCCTGTCCTTATATCAAGGTCAGTGGCATTGTTTGTCCCTAAAACATTGTTAGGCGCAGTGGTCGTGTTACCCGAAAGAGTCCACTGAGCATTTGTTTTTCCTGTTACTCCCGCAAGAGCTATTATCATAGCTGCGATTGCGATTTTGTTTTTTGTTTTTTGCATGTTTTTTGGTTTTTAATTAATATAAATTTAGTTGATAAATATTAAAAGTTGTATTGGAAATCCGCAAAAACACCGGAAAGCATTGAATTTATTTGAAAAGCACAATAGTATTATTAAAAAAAATTAAAACCTAACTTTTTATTCAAAAAGTTCAATCCGTTTCTGTAACTTAATGATTTTGTAAAGGTTATTTTTTGAACATGCCTGCATCAGCAGCTTTGCGATGATTTATTTTTTTTAAAAATTATTTTGTAAGAACTCCCTTTTCGGTAATAAGAAATGTATAGGAGAGGCGAAATGTCTTGGCGTTTCTGCATTTAGTTTTTTATTTCAAAAAAATCCCAAAAACCTTACACCTTTTTTACAACTTTTTTTATGTAAGATTCATGTAAGAAAAAAAAGAAAATTTCAAAAATAGCATGTTGCTGAATCAGCCGTTTTCTGAAGTTCAAAAAAAAGTGTAAGAAATAACAAAAAGTATAAAAACCCGCTGAAACCCGCAATAAATCAACATCCTGCGGTCAGCAATGCATATTGATCGGTCAGCAATGCAAATCAATCGGTAGGAAATACTCATAAATCAACGAGAAATGCACATTAATCCGGGTGATAAGCAAATAAATCGGCAGGAAATGCACATCAGTCCGTCAGCATTGAAAATAAATCGGTGATACAATGAAATAATTCGGTAAGCAATTTAAAAATTCGGAGAGAAATGAAAATAAATGGACATGCAATGCTTATCAATCGGTGATACAATGAAGAAAATCGGTGTTCCATGAAGAAAAATCGGTGATACAACGCCATCAATCCGGAAACAATGGCAGTCAATAATAGAGAAATGATCACTAACCGGTAAGCAATGGCAGTTAGTGGAGTTGCAATCAAAACAGATCGGCAATCAATAACCGTTAGTCCGGACGAAATTGTAATGGATCAGAAAGCAATTTTCCTCCAACTTGCTGCATTTCTTAACTTTCCTGCCGTTTGTTTTTGCAAACAATGAAAACACAACACATGAAATGTTGAATTTTTTCACAAACCATCCTGCGTATTAAAAAATAGTGTAGGTTTGTTGAACACCATATAATTTTATAACTATGCGTATCTGTCAAATACTGATTACAGCCGTTGTCCTTGCTTTGTCTCAAAATTCGTTCGCTCAAAAAGCAGTGGAAGCGCCTTCGTCCTGCCAGGAAATGAAAAATTTATTTTTAAAAACAGAGCCGGATAATACTAACAATGCTGCTGCTTCGCAACCGGGCGATACCATTCATGTGGCACATTACAAAATAAGTGTGGATACCATCAATTTTTCAGCACACACCATCAGGGCAAACACCGAACTTACCGTTGTTGCAAAAGTGAATAATGTAACTACCATTTATCTCAGCCTGCTGCAGTTAAACATTGATTCCATTATTGTAAATAATTTGCAGGTGTTTTATGTATATGATGATACCACGCTCACCATTCCAACTATTACTCCATTAAATACAAACGACACTGCTGTAGTAAGAATTTATTACAACGGTGCACCAAAAACAGATGCATCCGGCTGGGGCGGCTTTTATTTTTCAGGAACTTTTGCATTTAATCTCGGTGTTGGTTTCGCTGCCATACCGCATAACCTGGGGAAAGTATGGTTTCCCTGTCTCGATAATTTTACAGACAGAGCAACGTATGAATTTTACATCAACACTCCTAACACTTCTAAAGCATTTTGCAATGGTGAACTCGTCAGCGAAATAGTAAACACTAACGGAACAAAAACCTGGTATTGGAGACTTAATCTTCCCATTCCAACCTATCTTGCCTGCATGGCTGTTGCTCCGTTCTATACACTTACAAGAACTTCAAACGGAATTCCCGTTGAGTGGGCATGTTTGATAACCGATACTATAAATACATTAAATACATTTCAGCATATAGATACTGTGCTTGGCGCATATATAAATGCTTACGGAACATATCCCTGGAATAAAGTGGGCTATACGGAAGTTCCTTTCAACAGCGGAGCAATGGAACATGCAACGGCCATTACTATTGGAAAAGCGTTTATCAACGGTTCGCTCACCTATGAAACCTTATGGGCGCACGAACTCTCGCACATGTGGTGGGGCGATAAAGTTACCTGTAAAACCTCAGGTGATATGTGGCTCAATGAAGGGTTCGCCACTTTTAACGAAGCATTTACCACTGAAAATATTTATGGAATAATTCCTTACAAAAACTGGATCAGATCCAACCATCATAAAGTAGTTCAGTTTGCTCACGTACCCCAGAATGACGGAGCTTATCTGACTATGAACAATATTCCTGAAGACCATACGTATGGATTTACAGTTTACCAGAAAGGCGGTGATGTAGTTCACACCTTAAGAAATTATCTTAGCGATTCACTATTCTTTGCAGGATCCAAATATTACATGAATCAATTTGCTTACGGCAATGCCGACAGTTATGATTTGCGCGATGCATTAACAGCAGGCACCGGAGTTGACATGACCCGCTTTTTTGACGACTGGGTTTTCACTCCCGGCTTCCCGCATTTTTCGATTGATTCGGTAGTCTATGTTCCCGGAGGATTGGACCATTATTTTGTTTACACACGCCAACGCAGCCGGGGAAATCCAAATCATATATATAGCATACCGGTTGACATTACTTTTTCAAACGGGTTGATGGATACTACTGTTACCATCCAAATTGATTCAGCCACACAAATGTTTCACATTCCTTTAGTAGGAGTTTTCGACTGGGTGGCTCTCGACAGAAGTGAAAAAATAAGTGATGCTAATGTGGATTATGAAAAAACAGCAACTATAGGTGCCAATGTATTGATTGAAACAAATGTTACATTGAATGTTTCAAATACAGGAAGTGCATCTTCTATAGTGAGAGTTGAAAACAATTATGTAACACCTGACGGATTCAAACAATCTAATCCCGGCATTCGTTTATCCGATTATCACTATTGGAAAGTTGATGGAATTTTTTCAACCGGTTTTTCATCAAACGCAACATTTAACTATGACGGAACTATTAGTGCCACTACAGGTTACCTCGATAATACTTTAATTACAGGAATTGAGGACAGTCTTGTTATTCTTTACCGCCAGGGAACCTCGGATGACTGGAGCATAGTGAACGGTTATACAGTCACTTTCGGAGCCAGCCATGTTGATAAAAAAGGATCCATTATTATTGACACATTAAAAAAAGGAGAATATGTTTTTGGATATTATGATTACACAGTAGGCGTTTCAAATATTTCAAATACAAAAAATTATTCATTCTCGGTTCAGCCCAATCCGTCATCCGGAATTTATAATTTTTATTTCGATCTTAAAAGATTAAATCACGCAACGCTCAGGATTTTTGACGAAAGAGGAACCACGGTTCTGGATACCGCTTTGAAATCAAACCAGACGTCCTTTTTATGGGATGCAGGAAAGTTTTCAAAAGGAATTTATTTCGTATTGCTGCGAGTGAATGGAGAAAAAATAGCGGTACAGAAGGTTGTTTTGACCGATTGAATTTTAAAATTCTGTTTAAAATCGCGTATCTGGCTTATTCCTTCCCCTTATCTCCTACAAAATGATCTTCTGTATTTCTAAAGAGCACATTAAAAGTTGTGAGGCTTCCGTAAATGCGTGTAAGATACTGTTGAAGGTTTAGTTTATCTTCTTCAGTTAATTTATCGTGTGCATTAATGCGTTGCTCCATTACGCGTAAGCGATCACGAAGCATAATGATCTTATTAAAAAAAATATCTATCGGGATTTCTTTGGGCTGAAGATTTGCCTGGCCCGGATAGAGAACCATTTTTCCTCCTGCCCATTTCTGCCCTATCGGTGCCGTTTCCTGCAAATCAGAATAGCGTTTAATAATATTAGTAAGGATCGTTTCAATCTGGTTAAGGCTTACCAGATCAGTATCCGGTTCAGCCTGTTCAATAACTTCAATGGCATTGTAAGATTTGGAAACTTCAATGCGACCGCGTTCAATAAAAACAACAGTGTATGTTTTTTGTTTTGCGTTAATCACCACACCGGTTCCAAATTCAGGATGTTTAATACGTGATCCTATTCCTAATTCAGTATCTGTCATAGTTTGTTTTTTGTTTTCAAAAATAATAGAATGTTGTTGATTTGAAATGTAATTCAGGTTAATTAAGTTTCGATAAAAATTTCAGCGTATCCACACCATCCGCATAGTCGCATAATTCAGGTTGCTGAGCTTTTCCAAACGGAACCACATGCTGAATTTCAGCATTGTTGCTCACAATACATTGAATCTTTTCTATTTGATTTTCCAATTCTTTTTCCAACGATTGCATATCATTATAAAACTCATAATTCAACACTGAAACAGGGGTTGAAATCGCTTTGTCTTCTTTTATAATGAGAAAATTATTTGTAAGGAATTTAATGTCATTCAAAAGATAAACTGCATGATAGTAATCAAAATTATTCATGTATTTATTATGCTGCATGATTTTAGAATAGGATTCTATTGAACGAAAAAACAAACCAAAATCATAACCTTTCGGAACATACAGCTTTGAAACATTCCTGCAGCCTAAACCGAAATAGCTGAAAATATCCTTTCCAAAATTTTTTAATTCCTCTTCTGATTCATTTCCTGAAATTACCGCAACCGCATTCCTGTTCTTACGGATGATATGAGGATACTTCGAAAAATAATACTCAAAATACCGTGCAGAGTTATTCGACCCTGTTGCAATTACTGCATCCATTTCTACCATTCGTTCAACAAAAAATATTCTGTCTTCAAATGCAGGTTCAATTTCAATTACCAATTTTGAAATCCACGGAAGTAAAATTTTATCTTCCGAAGAACATTTTGCAATTAGAATATTTCCTGTGATCAGCACACATAACAAATCATGAAAGCCAACGGCAGGAAAATTACCTGCCATGATAACTCCGATTTTTTTCGGGTTTGAAGTTTGAAGTTTGAAGTTTATAGTTGAGATCCATTGATGAAGCTTCTTTTCATCGAGCATTTCGGTAAGGGCATTCAATGCCATCAACTGGTTTGCCTTTGTGAACCATTTATTATGAATCAGCGCACTTGCAAGCACTTTTTGAAACTCTGAATTATCATCATCGTAGAAAGTATGAGTAAACTCTTTAAGTCTTAAACCTAATTTTACAAAAGCATCAATTCTTTGTTCTAAATTCATATCCCTTCTGGATTAAAAAACCTTAAACCTTAAACTTTAAACCTTAAACGTTTCTTATATTTGCGTCAAAATTAAACTTTAAAAGAAGAATCTTATGGCTATTATAATTACAGAAGAATGTATCAACTGCGGAGCTTGTGAACCCGAATGCCCGAATAATGCTATTTATGAAGGGGGTGCCGAATGGAAGTTTTCAGACGGGACAAGCATTAAAGGCTCGTTTACAAAAATGGATGGAGCTGACGTGGACGCTGATGCCATACAAACTCCAATCTCTATGGACCTTTATTATATTGTTCCTGATAAATGTACGGAGTGTGTAGGTTTTCATGATGAGCCGCAATGTGCATCCGTTTGCCCTGTTGACTGCTGTGTGGATGATCCGGCTGTAAGAGAAAGTAAAGAGGAGTTGCTTGAGAAAAAGGGTAAAATGCACGTTTAAATTGAATTGAAGAAAATAAAATCCGTCCCGGTAAATCGTGACGGATTTTTTATTTACATATTATTTATGTGAACTTTGCGTTTGTTATTCTACATTTATTTCTCAACACATTGCGAACATTCGTAATAGTATTCTTTCTTAATTTTTTCATTGTCCAAAACCTTTTTTCCCAAAATAATTTCAGGGAAAGGGAAATAGAATTAAAAATATTGGGTGACAGCATTCTCAAAGGTACCAGCGATTCAGTCCGTTCTTTATCCAATGAAGTCTTTCAATCAAAATTTGAAACGTTTTTGAATGATTCAGGCTCGTTCAATTACCCTTTTGACTCATTGAAAAATGTTTCTGTGCTCACTTCAACCGATAATAAAATAAGAATATACACTTGGATGCTTCCCGCGATTTCAAGGGATAAATACAGTTACTTTGGGTTTGTTCAGTCATATAATTTAAAATTGAAAAAGACATCTATTTTTAAACTGGAAGAAGAAAAACAGCCTTCAGAAGATGCCGAAAAAAAATCATTAAGCAATAAAAATTGGTATGGCGCGCTGTATTACAAAATGCTTGAAAACAAGGCAGCAAAAGGAAAAATTTACACATTGCTTGGCTGGCGCGGTAATAACAGACAAACTACTATGAAAATAATTGATGTGTTAATGATAGATAACAAGGGAGTTCCGAAATTCGGTATTCCTGTTTTTAATACAGATCATGGATTAAAACACCGGGTTATTTTTGAATATACCTCACAGGCGGTAATGTCTTTGCGTTACAATGAAAAGAAAAAGATGATTGTTTTTGATCACCTTTCCCCTTCCAATCCTGATCTTAAAGGAAAGTATGAATATTATGGGCCGGATATGAGTTATGATGCTTTAAAATTTAAAAACGGCAAATGGACTTTTATGAAAAACATTGAAATCGGGAATCCCGGTGAATACGATGTAAAATCCCAAAATTCAGGTATAAAGCACAAAGAATTTTATACCCCTCCAAAATAGTTTTCATCTCAGTATTTTTTGCTTAATTTGCATCAAAATATTTTAAACTTCAAACATCAAACTATGCGTAAACACAACTTCGGAGCAGGACCTGGCATTTTGCCTGAGATTGCATTAAAGAAAACACAGGAAGCACTCATTGACTTTAATGGAAGTGGAATGGGAGTAATGGAAATTTCACACCGCAGCAAGGACTTTGAAGGCGTTCTGCAAAAAGCAAAATTATTAGTAAAAGAATTGCTTAACGTTCCTGATACACATGAAGTACTTTTTCTACAGGGTGGTGCAAGCACACAATTTGCAATGGTTCCGCTTAATTTTTTAAAAACAAAAGCTGCTTATTTGGATCAGGGCGCTTGGAGCAACAAGGCAATTAAAGAAGCAAAACTTTTTGGTGAAGTAAATATTCTTGCGTCAAGCAAAGACAAAAATTATTCTTATCAGCCGAAAGATTATACGATTCCAACTGATTGTGATTATATCCATATATGTTCCAACGAAACTATTCATGGAACGCAAGTAAAAAATTTCCCATCCTCCCCTATCCCGGTTATTTGTGATATGTCGTCAGACATTTTTTCCCGCCCTGTTGATGTTTCAAAGTTTGATATGATTTATGCCGGTGCACAAAAAAACATGGGCCCGTCTGGTGTAACATTGGTGATAATAAAAAAAGATGTTGTTGGAAAATCGCAACGTGTTATTCCAACTATGCTTAATTACAAAACACATTTGGAAAATGATTCTCTTTATAATACACCTCCCGTAATTGCAATTCTTGTTTGCATGCATGTTTTGGAATGGCTCAAGTCAATTGGCGGAGTTCAGGCAATGCAAAAAATAAATCAACAAAAATTTGATTTGTTTTATGGAGAAGTTGACAATAATCCAATGTTTATCGGAACTGCTGCTACAGAAGACCGCTCGCCAATGAATGCCTGTTTTCTTTTAAAAGATAATGCGCTTGACGAAGAATTTTTAAATGCTGCAAAAGCAGCAGGAATTGCGGGAATAAAAGGGCACCGCAGTGTTGGAGGTTTCCGTGCTTCTATGTACAATGCGTTACCTGTTGAAAGTGTCCAGGTATTAGTGAAAGTAATGAAAGAGTTTGCTATGAAAACTGCATAAGATTTCTTTTCACCTTAACGGGATAATACCGAATTGAAAGTTTGCTGTGGTATTTTTTGTTCGCAAAAACTACTTTTAAAAATATTTAATAAAAATCATCACTTTTTTTACGTCCATCATCATTCAAAAAAACTAAAAATCAATTGTCTGAAAATTAATACAATTTTCTTTCAATTTAAAGAAAATAGTTACTTTTGTTTGAGAAAAAAGTATTGAAGAATATGGCAGTGTATCGTTTTAAAATATCGTTTGAAGATTACGAAGAGATTTTTCGGGAAATAGAAATCAAATCCGAACAGACATTTGAAGATCTTCATTTTGCAATTCAGGCATCCATCAGTTTTGATGCAAAAGAGCCTGCTTCGTTTTACATGAGCAACGATCACTGGACCAAAGAGCAGGAAATTTCACTTGAAGAACGACCGCCACGTAATGGAACTTCCTGTGTGCTGATGAAAGATGCTGTGCTATTAGACTGGATTGTTGATCCTCATCAGAAAATTTATTATGAAGCAGATTACAATTCTCAATGGACTTTTTTCGTAGAACTCGTTCGAATTCTTTCCGCTGAAAATCATCGTACAAAATACCCGGTTTGTGTAAAAACAAACGGAGATGCTCCAAAACAGCGCGGGACCATTCTTCCCGTTAAGGTGGATGAGATGGAAACTGAAGAAGTGATGGAACCCCTTATAGATGATTACGTTGAAGATGAAAGTGCTCTTGATTCCGAAAGCGAAGAAGTGATTGATCCGGATGAAGCCGATGCAATTACCGAAGAAGGATTGAATGAAGAGGGCAGAGCGGAAGACGAAGCATAATTCGGATTTAGGATTTTAGTTTAAAGTTTTTGTGTATTTTTCTTTTAAAAACTTCCAACTGCTTTTATAAATTTCCTTTGAAAAATAATTTAATTGTAATTACCGGCCCTACTGCGGTTGGTAAAACAGATGCAGGCATTCAGATAGCCAGGCATTTTTCCGCTGAAATTATCTCTGCTGATTCCCGGCAATTTTACAGGGAGATGAATATCGGAACTGCAAAACCATCTTTCCCTCAATTAAAAGAAATAAAGCATCATTTTATAAATTCTCTTTCTGTGCCCCAAGATTATAATGCCGGACAATTTGAAAGTGATTGCTTACGACTTTTAGAAGAATTATTTAAAAAAAACAATACTGTTATAATGGTCGGGGGTGCCGGATTATATATTAATGCAGTGTTGAATGGTGTGGATCAGTTGCCTCCTGCAGATTCGGAAAAAAGACAACTATTAAAAGAAAAATTTGAACAGAAAGGGATTGTCACGCTTCAGGAACAACTGAAAGAACTGGATCCTGAATATTATGCAAAAGCGGATATTCAAAATCCTCAGCGGCTGATGCGGGCAATTGAAGTGTGTCTTGTTTCCGGAAAAAAATATTCATCATTGCTCGGAAAAAAAAAGGCAGAACGAAATTTCAATGCTGTTTTAATCGGCTTGAATCTTGATAAAATAATTTTATACGAGCGGATTAATGCCCGTGTTGATAAAATGATTGATGACGGTCTGGTTGACGAAGTAAAAAATATTTTGCCATACAAAGAATATAATGCGCTTCAAACCGTAGGCTATAAAGAATTGATCCTTTATTTTGAAGAAAAAATTTCTTTGGAAGAAGCCGTTGAGCTCATTAAAAAAAACACCCGTAACTATGCAAAACGCCAAATGACGTGGTTCAGGAATATGAAAGATATCGTGTGGTTTGAAGCCGGAGAAATGGAAAAAATATTGGATACCCTGCATTTAGAATTCAAAATTTCATAGTACACAATTTAAATCGTGCTATATAATTTTAAAGTTAATAAACGTTTCGGTAAGCACAACTCTCAAATTTATAAATGTTGTATGGAAGTTAAATGAATATTTTCATACGCAAAAAACAGCAAGGAGTTGGGCTGCAGATTATCTTTTTACTAATGACCGGTTTATTTTTTTTATCAAACCGGGCCCTTCGTAAATAAATACAGTATAAAGCTGAACCAGGTCAGCGCCTGCATTTATTTTCTCATGGGCATCTTCAACCGAATTAATTCCTCCTGAACCTATAATTAAAAATTCTTTATTGGCTTTTTGAGCAATATATCTGATCACATCTGTTGAGCGGCTTTTTATTGGTTTGCCACTAAGGCCGCCCGAACCGGCAGCATTTATTTTTTCTTTTTCCGTTTTTAACCCTTCGCGGGTAATACTTGTATTAGCGGCAATGAGTCCCTGTATTTTTGTATGGCGAACGATCTCAATAATTTCATCAAGCTGAGTAAAAGTCAGATCAGGAGCAATTTTTAAAAGTATCGGCTTTGGTTTATTTTTCTGAAGATTTATTTTTTGCAGGCTTTCAAGAATTTCTGTTAACGGCTTTTTATCCTGCAATTCACGCAGGTTGGGGGTGTTCGGAGAACTTACGTTCACTGCAAAATAATCAACAACATCAAACAAAACATTAAAACATTTTATGTAATCATTAACAGCTTCCTCAATCGGTATGTTTTTATTTTTTCCAATATTCCCTCCTATAATTAAAGATGCTTTTCTTTTTTTTAATCGTTTCGCTGCTGCTAATGCACCTTCATTATTAAAACCCATGCGGTTAATAAGCGCTTCATCTTTTGGTAAGCGGAATAATCGCGGTTTGGGGTTCCCGTCCTGTGGTTCGGGCGTAACAGTGCCAATTTCAATAAACCCAAAATCAAACGCTTCCAGCTCATCAAAATGTTTTGCATCCTTATCAAACCCGGCAGCAAGGCCAACAGGGTTTTGAAATTTCAATCCCATCAGATTTCTTTCAAGTGACGGGTGCTTTACCCTGTAAAATGAATGAACCATTGCTTTGACACCCGGAACGGGAAAAACCATTTTAAGCAGGGAAAACACCATCCTGTGAACCTTTTCAGCATCGATAAGAAATAAAAGAGGCCGGATAATCTTTTTGTAAAGCATAAGCGGAAGCAAAAATAGTTATTGGTTATTAAGTTATTGAATTATTTAATGACCCAAGGAACGTTAATCAATTATTTTATAATTTTTAGACTAATCTAAATTATTTTTATATTTTTGCCAAAATATTTTTTAAGGCTGATGAATACTTTCACCGAAGAGAACTACATAAAGTGCATTTATATGCTTGCAGCAGGCACACCTGAAGGCATTACCACCAGCGCCATTGCCGGGGCCATGAAAACCAAATCAGCAACAGTGACAGACATGCTGAAAAAGCTTTCGGATAAAAGCCTGGTGAAGTATGAAAAGTATTATGGCGTGAAGATGACGGATAAGGGAAAAAAGATTGCTTTACAAATCATCCGAAAACACAGATTGTGGGAAGTATTCCTTGTGGAAGCTTTAAATTTCAAGTGGGACGAGGTGCATGTGATTGCCGAACAATTAGAACACATTCAGTCTGAAGAATTAATTGAACGGCTCGATAAATTTTTAGAGCATCCTAAAATGGATCCTCACGGTGATCCGATTCCCGATAACAATGGAAAAATTTACACAGCCCATCTTACTTTGCTTTCGCAATTAAAACATAAAGAAGCGGGAGTGATTTCAGGAGTATCAGAACACAGCCCTTCTTTTCTTCAATACCTTGAAAAAAGTGGAATGAGCCTGGGGAACACCATACAGGTTATGGAAAAACATGAATTTGACCAGTCAATTAATATTAGAATCAACAGGAAAAAAAATTTGCATATCAGCAATGACATTGCAAAAAATATTTTAATAAAAACAGAAGATGCGAAATAAAGAAACACCCATGCCTTCACTTTCTGAAGTGCATGCCTCGGTAGATGTAACTAAAGCAGGTTCATCAGGAAGAAAATTATTTGCATTCCTGGGGCCCGCCTATTTAGTAAGCGTTGGTTATATGGACCCCGGTAACTGGGCTACTGATCTGGCAGGCGGAAGTCAATTTGGCTATGCGTTAATTTGGGTGCTGCTCATGTCTAACCTGATTGCATTGCTTTTGCAAAGCCTGAGTGCGCGTCTGGGAATAGTTCGGGGACGTGACCTTGCACAGGCTTCGCGTGAAGTATATCCGCCTTTTATAAACATGTTCCTATATATCCTTGCTGAAATTGCAATTGCTGCCTGTGACCTTGCCGAAGTTCTCGGCATGGCAATCGGATTGCAATTGCTTTTCGGAATCCCGTTGATGTGGGGCGTAACTATCACCGTACTTGACACTTTTTTATTGTTATTCCTTCTCAATTTCGGGATGCGGAAAGTAGAAGCATTTATTATCGCCCTTGTTTCTATAATTGGCATGTGCTTTTTTGCCGAAATGTTTTTCGCCAAACCGGATCCTTCAGAATTAATAAAAGGATTTTTACCTTCCATTCCAAATGACACTGCATTATATATTGCTATTGGTATTATCGGAGCTACGGTTATGCCGCATAATCTTTACCTGCATTCATCACTGGTTCAAACAAGAAAGTTTTTAAGAACCCCTGCTGAAATAAAAAAAACCATCCGATATAATATCCTGGACTCTACCATAGCTTTAAATCTTGCTTTTTTCGTAAATGCTGCCATACTTATTCTTGCTGCATCAACTTTTTTTACAAAAGGATTATTTGAAGTGGCAGAAATACAGGATGCACATAAATTATTAGCGCCAATGCTTGGCACTCAATGGGCCCCTGTTCTTTTTGCAGTGGCATTGATTGCGGCCGGCCAGAGTTCTACTATAACCGGGACACTTGCCGGACAGATCGTGATGGAAGGATACCTGAATTTAAGAATTGCCCCCTGGATTCGCAGGTTGCTTACACGAAGCATTGCTATCATACCTGCGTTGTTGACGATCAATATAATGGGAGAAGGCGCCACCGGAAAATTGTTAGTACTAAGCCAGGTGATATTAAGTCTGCAATTGGGTTTTGCAATTATTCCGCTAATACATTTTGTGAGTGATAAAGAAAAAATGGGAGAATTTGTTGTAAAAAATTATATTAAAGTATTGGCATGGATTTCTGCCTGTATTATTGTCGGACTCAATGCAAAACTTGTAGTGGGTACATTGATAGATTGGGTAGCTGAACCGGGTGAAAGCATTTCCTTATTAAAAATATTGGTAATTGCAATTGCCTTATTTACCGGGGTCATTTTACTATATATAACTTTCAAGCCGTTTATCAGCGGAAGAAAAACTTATATCGAACCGTTGCCACATGGTACATTTTCTGAGCTTACTAAAATTATTCCTGAAAAATATAAGCGCATTGCGGTGACCGTTGATTTCAGCAGCATGGACAAAACTACCATCAGCCATGCATTATCGCAGGGCGGAAAAAATGGCGAATACCTTTTAGTGCACGTGGTTGAAACTGCCGGGGCATTTGTTTTTGGAAAAGAAATCCGTGATTATGAAACGCAATCGGATGAAAAGAATCTGAAAATGTATTCAGAAAATCTTACTGCCATGGGATATAAATGTTCCACTGCCATCGGGTACGGCAGGCCGAAAATTGCCATCGTGGAAAAGGTAAAAGAGTTTAATGCCGACATCCTGGTAATGGGCGCACACGGGCACCAGGCATTAAAAGATATTTTACTTGGCACAACAGTGGATGCTGTGCGCCACGCTTTGAAGATTCCGGTGCTGGTTGTCAGATGATTTAAGAAATTGAGAGTTTGGTTTTTTATGATTTTCATTTTACTTAGCTTTGAAACCTCTTTTCAATTATGGAACCAGTAAACATTACCACCAACAAAAAAGCGCATTACCAGTATCATATTGATGATACTTTTGAAGCGGGCATGCAGCTGACCGGCACGGAAATAAAATCAGTCCGCGCGCAGCAGGTAAACCTGAACGAATCCTACTGTACCTTTACATCCGGGGAATTATTTGTAAAAGGCATGCACATTGCCGAATACAAATATGGCACCCATTACAACCATGAAGCCAAACGCACCCGCAAGTTGCTGCTAACTAAAAGGGAATTAAAAAAATTATTAACTAAAGTAAAGGAAAAAGGATTTACTATAATTCCCGTACGCATGTATATAACCGAAAGAGGATTTGCAAAACTCGAAATCGGGCTGGCAAAAGGAAAGAAACTATATGACAAACGTGAGGATATTAAAAAACGTGATGCAAAACGCGAAATGGACAGGGAAGGAAAAGAAAGATGAAAGTGAATAGACAATGGACAAAGGACAATATACAATGGGCAATGGGCAATGGACAAAGGACAATATACAATGGGCAATGGGCAATGGGCAATGGACAATGGACAATGGAACAATCGACTATAGACAATGAACGATGGACAATGGAATAATAGACAAAGGTCAATAGTCAATAGTCAATCTTCAATAAACAACCCCAAATCACATTAATGAAATCTCTCTACCTCGTTCGACATGCAAGCGCTTCTATTGATTCTCCTACACGAAAGGATATTGACCGCCCGTTGAATCATACGGGTATTTCAGAGGCTGAAATAACGGCAAGCTTTTTAAGAAAAAATAATGTACAGATTAATCTCATTATTTCGAGCACCGCTATAAGGGCAATAGTAACTGCCCACATTATTGCCAAACACTTTTTTTATCCCTTACTGGAAATAAGAAAAGAAGAGTCAATTTTCCTGAATGATGCGGTTAAAGATTTTGACCTGATCGCTTCTGTTAAGAATTCCATAGAAAATATAGTGTTTGTGGGACATAATCCTGCTATAACAAAGCTGGCAAATTCATTGTGCGATGAAACTGTTCCCTCTTTCAGGCCTGCTGCAGTTACCTGTATTGAATTTGAAATTGATTCCTGGAAAATGCTTTCAGGCGAGGGTAAATTAAAATTTTATGCTGACCCTTCGCAGATGCCTTAAGAACCTTTACATTTCTAAGTTTAGCGTAGCAGTAACCTGAATCCAAAATCAGTTAGCCCAGCTTTACTGAGACCCTCCTTAATTATTTGATTTTTAGTGTCATAACAATGGTTCGGTAGTTTTTAAACATGAGAATCGAAACTGAATTTTTATTGCCAAAATGTCTTAGTCTATGCTTTGTGTAATTAAAATCCATTGCTTATCCTCATAAAATATGTTATCAATTTT